>DAIMKA010000044.1:1043-5117 GCA_036721955.1 Lachnospiraceae bacterium
CTGCGATCTTCTCATTGACAAGATCCTCGACCTTCTTCAGCTCCTCGCGGGTCATTGCCTGGAAATGCGAGAAGTCAAAGCGGGTCCGGTCTGCGTCCTGATAGGAGCCGGCCTGCTCGACGTGGGTTCCGAGAACCTCACGGAGGGCCTTCTGCAGAAGATGCGTTGCCGAGTGATTGCGGCAGGTTGCCATGCGGTTCTTCTCATCCACCTGCAGGGTTACCTTGTCGCCCAGCTTGAACATACCGGAAACCACATGTCCGATGTGAGCGATCTTGCCGCCTGCGACGTGCTCCGTGGCCTCTACGGCAAAGACAACCGCTCCCTTTCCAAGTGCGGCTTCCTTCGCCATTTCCTCGGAGGATGCCTTGATGCCGCCCGCCTCGGAGTAGGAGGTGGCAAGAACGATCAGACCCTTGTCACCGACCTGGCCGCCCATGGTCCCGTAGAACGGCGTCTCCTTCGTGATGATTGCGCCGTACTGTCCGTCGGAAAGAGCCGTTGCCACGCTGTCCTCTTCCTCGGACTCGCCTGCGCCGGCCGCTTCCTGTGCAGAGGTGCCGCCCTTCTGCGCCGCAAGAGACGGAAGCGACGCCATCGCGACAATCTCCGACTCCGCCGTCAGCTTGTCGTATCCGACAAAAGCCGAGGTCACGGAAGGATCCATTTCCTCATAAACCGTTGCCGCAGCTCCCATGTAGGTTGCCGCCTTGCCGGAGCGCTCGCGGTCCGAACGCGCCTGGTCTCTCTGCTTCTTCATTGCGGCGTTGAAGCCGTCCTCGTCCACGGTAAAGCCCTTCTCCTCCAGGATTTCCTTCGTGTTGTCGAGAGGGAAGCCGTAGGTGTCGTAGAGCTTGAATGCATCCTCGCCGGAGAGCTGCTTTTCGCCCGCCTTTTCCAGCGCGCCTTCCATCTGAGCCAGAATTTCCATTCCCTGCTCATAGGTCTTCTCGAATTTCTCTTCCTCGGCGCGGACCACGTTCAGGATGAAGTCTCTCTTCTCCTCCAGTTCCGGGTAGCCGTCCTTCGAGGTCTCGATGACGTTCTCCGCCAGCGTCGGAAGGAACGACCCATCGATGCCGAGCTTGCGTCCGTGCCGCACTGCGCGGCGGATGATCCGGCGGAGGACATATCCTCTTCCGTTGTTGGAAGGCATGATGCCGTCCGAAATCATGAAGGTCATTGCGCGGGCGTGATCCGTGCAGATACGGACGGAGACATCCGTGTCATAGGTACCCGGCTTCTCATATTCCACACCGCCTGCCAGTCTGCAGATCAGATCGCGGAGGGACTTGAGCGTATCCACGTCGAAGATGGATCCCACATCCTGCACCGCAACCGCCAGACGCTCCAGACCCATTCCGGTATCGATGTTCTTCTGGACCAGATCGCTGTAATTGCCGTGGCCGTCATTGTTGAACTGGGAAAATACGATATTCCAGACCTCCATGAAGCGGTCGCCTTCGCCGCCCATGACATCCTCCGGTCCGTTTCCGTACTTCTCGCCGCGGTCATAGTAAATCTCGGAGCAGGGGCCGCAGGGGCCGGAGCCGTGCTCCCAGAAATTGTCCTCCTTGCCGAACTTGTAGATGTGATCCGCCGGGATATGCATGTCGTTCAGCCAGATGTTGTAGGCCTCCTCGTCATCCACATACACGGAAGGATACAGACGGTCCGGGTCCAGACCGACGCGCTCCGTCAGGAATTCCCATGCCCACGGAATCGCTTCCTTCTTGAAATAATCGCCGAAGGAGAAATTCCCCAGCATTTCAAAATAGGTGCCGTGACGCGCCGTCTTTCCGACATTCTCCAGATCGCCGGTGCGGATGCACTTCTGGCACGTGGTCACCCTTCTTCTCGGAGGGATTTCCTGACCGGTAAACCAGGGCTTCATCGGCGCCATGCCGGAATTGATGATCAGGAGCGATGTATCGTTGTGCGGAACCAGCGAAAAGCTGTTCAGTCTCAGACACCCCTTCTCTTCAAAGAAAGAGAGGAACAGCTCACGCAGTTCATTGACTCCTCTGTACTGCATTCTTGTATTTCCTTTCCTGAAAAAACTTCTTAAAGTGCTTTGGCCGCATACTCATTCAGCGCCAATCTCGGATTTTTTGCAAAATCCTCGATTTGGCCGGCCAGAAGCACTTCGTGCTTTGGCCGCATGACAATTTCATTCGCAAATGAGCTCGCAAGCGGCTCATTTGCTCTGGAATTGTCATGTGCTGACCTTGTTAAAAATCAAACTTCTCGTCGAACCAGTTCTTCAGCTCTGCGATCGGCACGCGGACCTGCTCCATGGTGTCACGGTCACGGATCGTGACGGCCTGATCGTTCTCGGAATCGAAATCGTAGCAGATGCAGTACGGCGTTCCGATCTCGTCCTCGCGGCGGTATCTCTTGCCGATGGCTCCGCGGTCATCGAAGTCGCAGTTGTAGCGCTTCGAGAGCTCCGTGTAAACCTTCTGTGCGGGCTCCGAGAGCTTCTTGGACAGAGGAAGCACCGCAATCTTCACCGGTGCGATGGCCGGATGGAAGTGCATGACATTCCGGACGGTTCCATCCGGAAGCTCTTCCTCATCATAGGCCTCGCAGATGAACGCCAGCGTCACGCGGTCGCACCCGAGCGACGGCTCGATGACATACGGGATGTAGCGCTCGCCGCTCTCCTCGTCAAAGTACGTAAGATCCTCGCCGGATACCTTCTGATGCTGGGACAGATCGTAATCCGTGCGGTCTGCGATGCCCCACAGCTCGCCCCAGTCGCCGAAGGGGAAGGTATACTCGATGTCCGAGGTCGCCTTGGAATAGAACGCAAGCTCCTCCTTGGAATGATCACGGAAGCGAAGGTGATCCTCCTTCAGGCCAAGGGACAGCAGCCACTTCCAGGAGAAGTCCTTCCAGTACTTGAACCACTCCAGATCCGTGCCGGGCTTGCAGAAGAACTCCATCTCCATCTGCTCGAACTCACGGGTGCGGAACGTAAAATTCCCGGGCGTGATCTCGTTGCGGAAGGACTTGCCGATCTGGCAGATGCCGAAGGGCAGATGCTTTCTCGATGTGCGCTGTACGTTCTTGAAGTTGACGAAAATACCCTGTGCCGTCTCCGGACGCAGGTAAATCGTGTTCGTCGAATCCTCGGTAACGCCCTGGAAGGTCTTGAACATCAGATTGAACTGGCGGATGTCGGTCCAGTGGAACTGTCCGCAGGACGGGCAGGGAACCTTGAACTTGTTGATGAAGCTCATCATCTCATCGTTGGACCAGCCGTCCACCGAGCCGTCCAGTGTCATCCCGTGCTCACGCGCGTAATCCTCAATCAGATTGTCCGCGCGGAAACGCTCTCCGCAGGCCTTGCAGTCCATCAGAGGATCCGAGAAGCCCGCCAGATGTCCGGAGGCCACCCAGGTCTTGGGGTTCATCAGAATCGCGCAGTCCACGCCGACGTTGGTCGGGGACTCCTGCACGAATTTTCTCCACCATGCCTTCTTCACATTGTTCTTCAGCTCTACGCCGAGATTGCCGTAATCCCAGGTGTTCGACAGACCGCCGTAGATCTGGGAACCGGGATAAATGAATCCGCGCGCATTGCAGAGCGCAACAATCTTGTCCATTGTCTTTTCCATGTGCCTACTCCTTGATCCCTCTGCTTTTTGGCAGATGTTATGTGATCCCCGGCGCCGGAGCTCCGGAGTTCCTACCGCTTGTATTCCAGCCGGTCACGGATGTCCTGCCCGCATCCCGGCAAAAAACCGGGATGTTCCAGGCCGCCGCGCTATTTCAGAATGACAATCGCCGGCTTCTCTCTGCTGATGGTATCGATGGCCGTCGCATGCGTCTCATCCGTCACACCGAGATTCGGGGTTGCGTACAGAATCCCGCGCGGCATTACGACATTGACCTGCTCCGTCAGAATGATGACCTCGTTCTCCGAAAGCTGATCCAGGGTCGCCTGATTCAGGATTCTCGAAGAATCCGCGTGGCTGACCGCCGACATGATGGATTCGAAATCGTACCCGTCTGCCTGTGCCTCCTGCACCGTTCCGATGAAAAGAGAAGTGTCGTTGAAGCCGCTGT
>DAIMKA010000044.1:5246-11200 GCA_036721955.1 Lachnospiraceae bacterium
CGGATGGTTTTCTTCAGCTCGTCCGCATCATAGTAGTCCTCGGCAAAGGATTCCACCGTCGTGATCCGGATGCTTCCGTTTTTCCGGAATTCTGCCGTAGACGCCGTGTACTCCTCCGGACCGAGAGCCCTCGTCACTGCACGGACCGCAAGAAAAACACCGACAGCAATGACTGCCGCCGCGAAATAGACCGCAAGCCTTGCCGCCCGCTCCTTCTGCTTTTTCCGGTGCCTTGCCGGGCTTCCCGGACGCCGGGCCGTTTTTTTCCTTCCGGGTGAGCCGGACCTTTTCCTCTGTTGTGTCGTCATTCTTATACCTCGCTGAGGCAAAATTCGCGAAGGCGGTTTTGCCGAATGCGGCAGCCGGTGCGTCAGCACCGATGCTGCAGTTTGAAAGTGACATATCGATGTCACTTCCAAGCTTCTTATTCTTTTCCGCCAGAGCCCCCGCCGCACGCCGTTTTCCCTGCGGGAAGGCCGGTAAGCTTCCTTTTTCCTGACTGCAGGCGCGGCGCGAACAACAGATACACTTTATACTTTTTTTATTCTCTTCGCAATGCCTACAGATCCATCGCGGCCAGAATTTCCAGACTTCGGAACGTATGATGCTCAAACGCAAACTCCATGCAGCGCTTCGAGAGCTCCAGGAGCTGTTTCTCGGAGGGCTCGTCCAGCGTGAACGTATAGAGCCTGGCGACCGGGGCGTTTTCGATGTGCCGCAGTGCCGCCATGACCGCCGGAAGGTACTTCTGCGGATTCGGCTCCCGCATCTCCCCCTCCAGAATCACCGTCTTCAGCTCGAATACCGCCCGGACCAGGCGGAGCGGAAATTTCCCGGACTCCAGCGCGCGGAGCGTCTGGTACAGAAGGAGAAGGAGCTGTGCCTCGTCGTTGTTCTCCCGCGTGCAGTATTCCAGCACCTCGCAGAAGTACTGCCCCAGAAGAGCTCCCTCCATGTGCGTCCGGAACCAGGGAAAATAGTTCTGCACGGAGGCCTCCACCAGCGTGTAGGAATCCCTCCCCGCATACAGGCGGAAGGTCCCGAACACGAACAGGTCCGTCGCCGCCACCAGCTGCGAATTCGGGCGTCTTGCGCCCTTGGCAAAGGCGGAAATCTTCCCGCTCTCCCGCGTCAGGAGCACCACCCGCCGGTCATATTCCCCGATGGGGGAAACGCCGATCACCATGGCAGTCATTTCCGTATAGGGTCTTTTGATTTCCAGTTCCGGCATTACAGATTCTTCTCGTTATATCCGTAGGTTTTCAGAGCGTTCTGGTCGTCCTTCCAGCCCTTGCGGACCTTCACCCAGAGGCGGAGATTCACGCGGCATCCGATCATGTTCTCGATGTCGATCCGGGCTGCGGTTCCGATCTTCTTGAGCATTCCGCCGCCCGCTCCGATGATGATGCCCTTGTGGCTCTCGCGCTCGCAGATGATATCCGCGTCGATGTCACAGATCTTCTCCGGCAAAGGACCCGCTCCGTGCTCCTTCCGGGAGGCATTTCCCGCGTGTTTGTCTGCCGCCGCGCTCTTGTCCCGGTACTTCATCCGGTTGATCTGCACCGCAATGCCGTGCGGGACCTCTTCATTGATGAAGCGGAGCGCCTTTTCGCGGATCATCTCGGAGGCAATCTCCCGCTCCGTCTCCGTCGTGACATCCTCCGGATCATAGAACGGCTCGCCCTCCGGGAGTTTCTCCCAGATCGTCTTCCGAAGATCATCCAGACCGGTCTTTTGTCTCGAGCTGATCGGAATGAGATCCCTCAGCTCCTGCCCGGTCTCCTTTTTCCATTCCTGCGCATAGGCCGCAAGAACCGGCAGAATCTGCGCCTTTTTGACGGAATCGGCCTTGGTGACGCACAGGATCACCGGCTTTCCGGCCCCCGCCACCTTCTTTAAAACGTCAAGATCCTCTTCCTTCAGGTTCGCCCTCGGCTCCACCAGCCACAGGATCAGGTCCACCTCCTTCAGCGTGGCATCCGCGGCGTGCAGCATGTACTCTCCGAGGCGGTCCTTCGCCTGATTGATTCCCGGCGTATCGAGGAACACCACCTGTCCGTTCTCATCGCTGTAAATGGTCCGGATCTGATTTCTCGTCGTCTGCGGCTTGTAGGAGGTGATCGCGATTTTCTGTCCGATCAGTGTATTCATCAGCGTGGATTTCCCGACATTCGGGCGGCCCACGATCGCCGCAAAACCAGCTTTTGCCATTTGATTTCCGCT
The DNA here is from genome assembly GCA_036721955.1 of Lachnospiraceae bacterium. Lineage (GTDB taxonomy): Bacteria > Bacillota > Clostridia > Lachnospirales > Lachnospiraceae > CAG-791. The sequence goes on from DAIMKA010000044.1 coordinate 7,470, forward strand.
TTCCTTTCCTGAAAAAAATTTGAAAGTGACCTCGACAGGTCATTTTCAAACAGCAGTATCACACGAGCGGCTCCAGCGTATCAAACCGCTCCGCTTCCTTTCGAAGCTTCCCGGCCGAACCGATCACACACAGCGCCCCGTCCTCCATGAAGGCTTCAATGTAGTCGCCAAGGCCCCGCACATCCTCCTGCGTGCAGTCCAGAACCTCCTGCCGCTCCCGCTGCAGGTCCTCTGCCGTAAGGCCCGTCAGTGCGCATATTTTGGAAAATCTTCCGTACGCGCTCGGCGTCATCGGCCGGTCCATCGCGCTCACCGCGCCGATGATGTACTTCGTCATCGTCCTCTCATCCGCCTCGAAACCGCGGATATACGCTGCCGCGCCCTCAAACGCCTCAATGGTTTCTCCGAGCTTCGGATCGCGGTAGGAGACAAAATAGGAAATTCCGTCCCGCCCGAAGCCGCTCATGCAGCCGTAGGCTCCGCCGAGCACGCGGACCCTGTTCCACAGATAATCATAGCCGAGAATGACCTTCAGCACACGGAGCGCTCCGTGAAAAGGAAGTCCCTTTTTCCGGAAATCGCCGGCTCTGCAGACGAACTGAACCTGTCCCGCCGTGGTAAAGCCTTCTCTTTCGGGCTGTTTTTCATATTCCGCCCTTTCCCGGCTGCCGGAAGAAACCTCCGGAAGAAAGCTCTCCCGCCCGGTTCCGGGAAGAGCCGCCGCGAACTGCTCCAGAAGAGAGGCCGCACGGCAAAGATCCTTCTCCTCTGCCGTGAGATCCGCAAAAAAGCGTTCCTTTCGGAGAACGGCTCCCGCCACCCTCCGCATCATCTCCGGCAGCATCTTCCTGCTTGCTTCAAAATCATTGCAGATCTTATCCAGAAGCCGGTAGGCGCCGATCCCGGCGAGATCATCCATGATCTTCGCCGATTCCGAAAGTCCTGCTGCCGCCCGCATCACCGCCGTGGAATGGCCGGATGCCGGAAGCTCCGCCTTCATCGAGGCGCGCTCTTCCTCCAGAATTTCCCGGATACGGTCCGTGTCCCGAAAATCCGTGTGCAGGAGCATCTCTTCCGCAAGGGAAAGCGCATCGGCAAGGTTCGGATCCACCGCCTTCATGGAAAGCTCGAAAAGGATCCGGTATTTCGAGGGATCCCTGCTGTCTGTCACATTGGAAACACCGGGCGTCATTCCGCCGGTTGCGATATTGATCTCGTTGTCCAGTTCCCGGTAGGAATAGTGCTCCGTGCTCATCGCTCCCATCAGCACCTTGAAAATCCCCAGCCAGGAAAGAAGCTCCGGCTCCAGATCCGTCACATCAAAGGAAAGGTCCAGATAGTCGATTCCGCTGGTAAAAACAGGATGCTCCAGCACGGAAAGATTTCCTTCCCGGATTTCCCGGGTCAGGGGCTTTGGTGCTTCCCGTTTTAAATCAGACCGCTCCAGCACCGGAATGCTGCGAAGCGCTTCCTCGGAGTCCGGCGTATTCTGCCACTTCCGAAGCTCCGCTTCCTTTTCCCGAAGTCCCTCCAGCTCCTCGTCCGAAAGCGACGCCGCAAAGTCCGCAAGACTCTTTTTCTGCTCTTCCTCCAGCTTCTCCGTCAGTCCCTTTTCCGGAACCAGAAGGACCGTACTCGTATGCGGATTGTCCAGAAGATATTTCCGGATCAGGCCTTCAAAATATCCCTTTCCCGCATCCTCCTTCAGCTCATCGAAGAAGCCGCCGACATCCAGATTCGTCCAGACAGAAGCGTCATCGTACAGCCAGGTGTCCAGTACATCCAGGCCGTAGATCAGGCCCTTCGGATACGAACCGAAGTCCGCCTCGCGGTAGTGGAACTCATAGTAGTTGATTCCAGCGAGCAGCGCCTTCCGGTCGATGCCATGCTCCGAAAGGTCCTGCAGCGTCTGCCGGATGGTCTGCAGGAAGTCCTCCTTCTGCTCCGGATCCGCGTACTTGGCCGCCACGGAGTAATACGGCTCATAAATGCCGCTCTCGTAGAGGGACTCCACGTTCTGACCGATTCCTCTCTCCCGAAGAGCCTCCTTGAGGGGCGCTCCCTCCGCGTCGCACAGCACGTAGTCGAGCACCTTGAACGCCAGAATTTCCTTCGGGTTTCCGTGAATCGGCAGCGCCGCATTCCAGGAAAGGAACGTCTTTCCGGCAGGATCCTCTTCTTTTAAAATGCTGTAGCTCTTCTGAACAAAAGAAGGCTCCGCAAACGCCTTCTGCGGGCGGACCCGGGAATCCACCTCCAGCACGTCGTAATGCGACAGATACGCTTCGTCCAGGAAGCGAAGCCTCTCCGCGGCGTCCAGATCTCCGTAGAGATAGATGTAGGAGTTGGACGGATGATAATACCTCCTGTGAAAATCCAGATACTTCTCATACGTAAGCTCCGGAATCACCCTGGGGTCTCCACCGGATACAATGGAATAGGTGGTATCCGGGTAAAGGGAGGCCAGCACCTCGTCATTCAAAACATCGTCCGGCGAGGACATCACGCCCTTCATCTCGTTGTAGACGACGCCGTTGACGGTGATTTCCGGTTTTTCTCCGCTCTTCTCCGGATCCTTCACCTCGTAGTGCCACCCTTCCTGGCGGAAGATGTTCTCATTCGTGTAGATGTTCGGATGGAACACGGCATCCAGATAGACGTGCATCAGGTTGTCGAAGTCCTTCTCGTTCGTGGAAGCGACCGGATACACCGTCTTGTCGGGATAGGTCATGGCGTTCAGGAAGGTATTGAGCGACCCCTTCACCACCTCGATGAACGGATCCTTGACGGGAAAATCGCGGGAGCCGCACAGAACCGTGTGCTCAATGATGTGGGCCACCCCCGTGGAATCCGCGGGCGGCGTCCGGAATGCGATGTAGAACACCTTGTTGCTGTCCCCGTTCGGCAAAAGAGCGATTCTGGCTCCGCTCTTTTTGTGGCGCAGCACAAAGCTCTCGCTCCCGATGTCCGTTAAAAAGCGCTGTTCCAGTATGTCATAGGTTCCAAGCGCAAGAATCTGCGCCCTTGTGTCTGTCTGCATGAAGCTTCTTCTCCTTCGATGAAATCAAATCCCGTGAATTCATTTGCCATAATCATGACACTATTCTTTTTATGATACAAAAAACCTGACCGACCCTGCCCGTCAGGAGCATCTCCTTCAAGGCTTTGTCGATCAGGCAAGTCATCGTGGATTAGAGGGGAATCGAACCCCTGTCCAAAAACCCATCCCGTGTCCTTCTACTATCATAGTCCGTTACTTTCGTCCGAAGACATCTCCCGCGTGAAGAAGGAAAACGAACACGCCCTCCTCGTTGGCAGCCGCTCATACGCCCGCAGAGCCGCGGCGGACTCTGTGTCGTTTCCTGTTATCTTGACGCCGTATCTGACGAGAACAGGTGCAAGTCAGGCGACGCTGGTGCGATTAGGCAGCCAGAGCTACTTCGTTAGAATTAGCGTTTATATTTAGGTTTGCCGTTTGACGGACGGCTCCGGATAGCTTCTCCACCTTCAAGATCCCTGTCGAAACCTTTACTAACCCGGATTAGCGTATTTATACTAGCATTTTCACGCCTTGTCCGCAAGGGAAATAATATCAGGCGGGAGCAATGCGCCCGAAGGGCGTATTGCTCGAAGCAGGAGGAAACGGCATCAGCCGTTTCCGAGTGCCGCACTACCCCTTATACACATCTTTGAAGTCCCGCTCTGCTTCCCTTCTGGCATCCTTTCTCTTG
>DAIMKA010000045.1:0-11198 GCA_036721955.1 Lachnospiraceae bacterium
ACGGAGCGGATCAGCAGCCGGTTGCAGACGGAGACACCTTCCGGTTTGTCTATGAAACTTCTCAGCAGTAATGACGGGAAGGCGTTCTGACCGAAAAAAGGCGGCAGAAGCTGAAGCTTCCGGCAGGAAAATGCCGGGGGCGGCCGCGGAAGGAGTTCGGAATCTGACGGAAATGGCCATGATGCTGGCCCTGATCGAGGCCGTCAAGCGGGCTCTTGACTTTCTGCCGAATGTGGAGCTGGTTACGTTTCTGTTTCTGGTATTCACGATTCTCTATGGCAGGAAGACAATTCTGGTGTCCTTTGCGTTTACCGGAATTGAAACTCTGGTCTTCGGGAGCGGCATCTGGGTGATCATGTATCTGTATGTCTGGCCGCTGGAGATCTTCTGCGTGCTGCTGCTTCACCGGCATTTTCCGCAGGATCGTGACGGGTACTGGTGGTACTGTATTTTTGCCGCACTGTTCGGATTGTTCTTTGGGGCGGCCTGCACGGTTCCGTACTGGATCATGGGCGGTCCGCGTGCAGCCATTGCCTGGTGGATCGCGGGCATTCCTTATGATATCGTGCATGGCGTCAGTAACTTTATTCTGTGTCTGATTTTGTTTCGGCCGGTCATGAGGGCGGCCAGGAAAATCGGTCTGGGGCAGAACGGAAGATGATAGAAAAGGCTTCGGGCTGCGCAGGCGAAGCACAGGAGACGGGCCGGAGATCGCAACCCACGTGATGAAAGTGATCAGAAGAAGGTTCGGAAACCGCGAACCGTATGTTGAAGTGATCAGGAAAAGGAAACGAAAACCAGCAGTGAAAGCGGTTTACAGGAGAAAATTGGACTATTGTTAACCAAAAATCCAAAACAGGTTGACAATAAAAAGGCAGAATGCTACCCTAGCTCATGGATCTGAGGAGAGCGGTTGAACCCGCTTTCCTTTCGACAATATAGGCTGCTGTTCGGAACATCCCGGATTTTCCTGCGAAAATCGGCAGGTGCGGGCAGATGCCAATACAGATACTGTGAGAGGGCGTTGACAATGAAGAATAAAACCAGAAATCTTGTACTGTGCGCAATGTGCGCGGCCATCACCTGCATCCTTGCACCGATCTCGATTCCGATCGGCCCGGTACCGATCTCGCTGTGTACCTTTGCGGTTATGCTGGCCGGTGTGCTTCTGGGAGCGAAATTCGGCTTTATTTCGCAGCTGATCTATGTGCTGCTCGGAGCGGTCGGCGTGCCGGTTTTTGCCGGATACAGCGCGGGCGTTTCCTGCATTGCGGGCATGACGGGCGGCTACATCGTTGCCTATCCGGTTCTGGCTCTTCTGACGGGACTTCTGTACTGGAAATTCGGACGGAATCAATCCGGAAAGCTCCGTGTCCTCTGGATGTTCCTGGCCATGCTGATCGGAACCGTTGTCCTGTATGCCATCGGAACGGCGTGGTTCTGCGCAGTCAGCGGCACAGGTGTTGCGGCGGCAATGGGAACGTGCGTGATTCCGTTCCTGCCGGGTGACATCCTGAAGATGATCGTGGTTATCCTGATCAGCCTTCCGCTGGAAAAGGCAATTGCGAAAATGGCATCGGCAGAGAACTGATCCGTCCGACCTTGTGACTGGAATTGGAGAAGATTCTCTGCCCGGGGTTATGAAAAAGAGAGTCGGCGAAGCCATTTTACAAGATGTATGAAGAACTGCTGTCTGCTGGATAGGGTCAGGGACAGCAGTTTTTGCTATTATTTCAGAAGGAGCAGTTTGAAAGTGACATTGATATGTTGATATGTCACTTTCAAACGGTGGCATTGGTGTTGATGCACCGGCTGCCACACTTGGAGAATCAGAATACGGAAACGCGGAATATGAAAACAGATTATAGACAGGAAGAAAACGGAATGGTACATCTTCGTCCGCACCACGGGCTGTGTCTTTTGAACTTCCGGGGAAAGGGCTACTCCGATGATTTCAGCCGGAACATGGCCGGTATGCAGGAGAAACTGGAAGAGAACCCGGGGACCATGGTCTGCATCACGAAAGGTGCGGATGATCTGTGTGCGCGCTGTCCCAACCGCCGGGGGAGTGCCTGCACGTCCGAACATCCCCCGCTGTTTGATGCGAATGTTCTTCGGATGACCGGATTTCACTACGGACAGATTCTGACCTGGAAAGCGTTTTCCGGGGCAACACGTCCGCTTGTCCGATGCCGCCTGGAAGAAACCTGCCCGGACTGCGAATGGCTTTCTCTCTGCCAGGAGATCGTAAAGAACTGCCGGGGAAAGGCATGATGTCCCGCGATTTTACCGTTTTTTTAGAAAGGTTCCTGTATAATGAAAACAGGCAGAAAACCGGACGGTGCCTTTGATCATCCCGGCGCCGGAATACGGAATGGCCCGGAGAAAATTGTGGGACGGGCGATGCAACATTCGGAGTGTCCGGTCTGTATCTGCATATAGAAGACGTAATGACAGTACATTTCTCCCTGTGTTTTCCGGGGATCCGAAAGACCAGGTGAGAGCCCGGACGGAAAACGGGAAAAGTCCGGCGCGGCTGCCGGAGGAAAGGAAGGCGGATGATGAAGAAAAAATTCGTAGTTACAATGCTGATCGGCTGCATGGCAGCGGGAATGATGACAGGATGCTCCGCACTGAAGAATGCAGGTGTTCTGGAGGCAGATGCAGCGGCTACCCTGAAAATGGCGAAGAACAGCAAGGCGGAGGACAGTGAGGACGCCTCCACTCCGGCGACAGAGGATACCGATGAAAAGGCTGCATCGGATCAGCAAAAGACCGATGATGCGGACAAGAAGGATTCCGGTGATGAGCCCATGACGCTGGAATCTACGGAGAAGGATCAGGGTTCGCAGGTGACAGTGGCTGCGGATGCCGCGACGCTTACGGTGACGGGAAGCGGAACGGCAACGGTGACACCGGACAAGGCTTCCATTTCCATTGGAGTCCAGACCGTGGATGCCTCCTCCAAGACAGCGCAGGACAAGAATTCCAAGGATGTCAATAATGTCATTGATGTTCTGATCAATGCCGGTGTGGATGAGAAGGATATCACAACCAGCAGCTTTGACCTCTATGCCAACTATGATTACAGCAAGGACGTCAGTGAACTGACCGGCTACACCGTGACGACCATGCTGACCGTGAAGAATCTGAAGGTAGATGATGTCGGAGAGCTTCTGGACGAAGCAGGCGATGCCGGAGTAAACGTCATCAACGGAATCAACTTCGATTACAGTGAGACCGAGGCGGCTTACGACAAGGCACTGGATGCGGCTATGGACCGCGCACAGGAGAAGGCACAGAAGCTTGCAGCCAGGGAAGGGTGCCGCCTGGAGAAGATTCTCTCCGTCTCGGAGGGACAGGATTCCGGCTACGGCACGACGAGCGATGCGAAGCAGTATGCGGAGACCTCAGCGGCAGACGGCGGCATGAACGTGATGCCCGGCGAGAATGATGTGACAGCGACCGTTACGGTGACCTACCAGCTGACGGAAAACTGACGGAAGCAGGCTGGGATCAGGTATTCTGTCCCAGAAACTGCAGCAGTTCGATTCTCCGGGCTGCATAGTCCTGGAGGCCGAGGTCATAGAGCTTCCGGTTCTCCGCAGCATCCATGGCAAAGGTGCTCATGGGAAGATTCCTGCTCGGAGCGAAGATGAAAGCCTTCCCTTCCCTTTCCAGCTCGAAGACGTGGCGGAATGTTTCGGCATAGCGGATATGCCGGTTGTTCAGGAGCTCCACAATCTTCGGATAGCGGCGGCAGGCAAGAGAGTAGAACGCCTTGAATTTCTCCGGCTGTTTGACGAAATCGCGAGGCTTGGACAGAATCAGGACCACCTTGTCGCATCCCTGGGACAAAGCGCGATCCGCGGGAATGGAATCGGAGACGCCGCCGTCGTAATAGGGAATGCCGTCGATTACGCGGGGACGGCAGGCGGCCGGAAGCGCACAGCTGGCCTTGACGATGCTGTAGTCGTTCGGATGCATCTCACTTTTGTCAAAATAATGCGGTTTGCCGGTCAGGGCATTGGTGGCAACCACCTCATAACGCGCCGGATTGGCCTCGACGCCTGCCCAGTTCAGAGGATCCGTGCCGTCCTGATTGGAAATCGTGGAATAGATGTAGTCGAGGCCGAACAGATCCCCGCTCTTCAGATAGCTGTCGAAGCCGAAGTACTCCTTCTCATGGATGTGTTCCGTATAGAAACGGAGATTTCTGCCGCGCTGTCCGCCGAGGTAGGAGGCTGCGTTGGCACTTCCTGCGGACACGCCGCACACATAGTAAAATGAAATGTGATCATCCAGAAATTTATCCAGCACGGCGGCGCTGTAGGCACATTTCATGCCGCCGCCTTCTACAACAAGTCCGAACCGGGCCATGGCACTCTCCTCTTTTCATCCAATAGAATCAGCTGATACAACCATGCATTTTATCTTTCGAAAACGCGAAAAGGGATGGACAAATTAAAATATCTGTTTCTCTGTTTCGCACAGCATGAATCGAGGCACAGATTTCCGTAAGAAAATTCGAGGTGCGGTGCAAAACAACAGATGTCCGCCTGCCGTCAGGTTCGCATTCCGGACCGGACCGCATTCATGTGATGGGCCTCCTGATATTCCTTCGGTGACATGCCGTATTCCTTCCGGAAAACCCGGTAGAAGCTGGAATAATCCCGGAATCCGTATTCGTCGAAGGTACGGGTGATATCCGCCCCGGAGGCGATGGCCTCGCTGCAGCCCTGCAGCCGTTTTTTCGTGATGTACTGATGAATGGAAATGCCGAGACTGTCCTTGAAATAATGGGCAATGTAATATTTGGAGAGGCAGACTCTGTCCGCGAGAACGTCCAGAGACAGATCCTCGGTCAGATGTCCGTCGATGAACAGTGTCAGCTCCTGCATGAGATCTCCCGAACCGGAGACGATGGGGTGTTCCCTTTCATATATAATGCGGTTCATATAGAGAATAAGATCATTGAGCGCGAGACGGACGGCGGCGCTGCGGCCGTAGCGATTGGAGTGGAGCTCCTCCAGAAGCCGTATCATGCGGGACTGGATGGAAGAAAATTCAGCTTCATGAAAATGGTAATAGTACCGGCCGGAGGTGGCCGCCCGCTGCATCAGGAAGACATAATCGGGGGAGTCCGCGAGAAGACTGGCGGCGTATTCCTGACTGATCCAGAGAACAAAACGCCGGTACGGGCGGTCGGAGTCATGCATCAGCGCGTGATGAGACACTCCGGGAGGAACGAGAGCCATATCGCCCGGGTGGAGCGGCCTTGCGTGTCTGGAGATCTCCAGGTCCAGATCACCTTCCAGAAACAGATAGAATTCGTAGTAGTTGTGCGTGTGCGCAGGGAGCGTGTGGAAATGCAGGTCGCTGTAATAGAAAACCTCGAAATCCCTGGACTGCATGTATTGTCTGGTGTTAAACGCGGAGCGAAGATTTCCTTTCATTACGATTTCCTTTCTTTTGCGGCATTTTACTGCGGCAGGAAGGAGCCCTGCATGCAGTTCGTATGACGGGGACGGATCCGGCTTCCCTCCAATCTTAGCGTCTGATCGCAATATTTACAATATTAACAACAAACCAGTCAATGGATTTCTGACGCGGATTCGCAATAATAAAGACAGTTGGACAAAGAACAACTTTGAATCACAGAATCATCTGCACCAAAGAAAGGGGATTACGATTATGGAAATGACAATGCGCTGGTACGGTTCCAAGTTTGATACCGTTACCCTCAAACAGATCAGACAGACCGCATACGTAACCGGTGTCATCACGATGCTCTATGACAAGCAGCCGGGTGAGCTCTGGACGCAGGAAGAGATCCACGCTCTGAAGGAAGAGGTGGAGGCTTCCGGACTGCACATCAGCGGCATTGAGTCCGTCAACGTTTCGGATGCCATCAAGACCGGCAGCGCAGACCGCGACAAGGACATTGATACCTACATCAAGTCTCTGGAGAACCTCGGCAAAGAGGACATCCACATGGTATGCTACAACTTCATGCCGGTATTCGACTGGACGAGAACCGAGCTGGCAAGAAGAAGACCGGACGGATCCACGGTTCTGGCCTACACGCAGGAGGCAGTAGACGCGATTAAGCCGGAGGACATGTTTGATTCCATCCGCGGCAGCATGAACGGAACCGTAATGCCGGGCTGGGAGCCGGAGAGAATGGCTCATATCAAGGAGCTGTTCGAGATGTACAAGGATATCGACGAGGAGAAGCTGTTCGAAAACCTCGTTTACTTCCTGAAGGCAATCATGCCGGTCTGCAACAAGTATGACATCAAGATGGCCATCCACCCGGATGATCCCGCGTGGAGCGTATTCGGCCTTCCCCGCATCATCACCGGCAAGGCGAAGATCCAGAGAATGCTGAATGCCGTCGATGATGTTCATAACGGAATCACCCTCTGCACCGGATCTCTTGGAACCAACCTGGAGAATGATCTTCCGGACATCATCCGTTCGATCCCCGGCAGAATTCACTTTGCACATGTCCGCAACCTGAAGTTCAATTCGCCGACCAACTTCGAGGAGGCCGCACATCTTTCCACGGACGGAACCTTTGATATGTATGAGATCGTCAAGGCTCTGCATGACATCCACTTTGACGGCCCGATTCGTCCGGATCACGGACGCATGATCTGGGATGAGGTTGCAATGCCGGGCTACGGCCTGTATGACCGTGCGCTTGGCGCAGCATACATCTGCGGCCTGTGGGAAGCAATCGACAAGGCAGAGAGCCGCAGCTGAGAAAATCCGGATTGAAACTGTGCATATTTTCGCGGACCGCAGAAGGAATCTCTCCGCCCGGGAGGGATCCGGCGGATCGCCGCAAAGGAGGCAATCATGAAATTATCCACAGAAGGTTTAAAAAATCAGCAGGAATGGATCGGGAAGGGTTATCACCTTCCGCAGTATGACCGCGCAGCGATGATCGCTGAGACGAGAGAGAACCCGGTCTGGGTTCACTTTGGCGCAGGCAACATTTTCCGTGCATTTCAGGCAAACCTGGCACAGAGGCTCCTGGAGGAAGGCGCTGCAAAGGCCGGCATTACCGTATGCGAAGGCTTTGACTATGAAATCGTGGAGAAGCAGTACCGTCCGCATGATGATCTTTCTGTTCTTGTTACCCTGAAGGCAGACGGAACCATCGACAAGTCCGTCATCGGATCCATCGGAGAGTCAACCATTCTGGATTCTGAGAATGAGAAGGAATATTCCAGACTGAAGGAGATTTTCTCCAAGGATTCCCTGCAGCTGTGCACCTTCACGGTAACCGAGAAGGGTTACAGCCTGGTCAACGGCAAGGGCGAGCAGCTTCCGGCTGTTACCGCAGATTTTGCGGCAGGCCCCGAGAAGCCGCAGAGCTATATCGGAAAGGTTGTTTCTCTTCTGTACACCCGTTACCTTTCCGGCAGAAAGCCGATCGCCATGGTTTCCACGGACAACTGCTCCCACAATGGTGAGAAGCTGTATTCTGCTGTGATGGCTTTTGCAAAGGCATGGATCGCAAACGGCCTGGCAGAGAAGGAATTCGAGGACTATCTGAATGATGAGTCCAGGGTTTCCTTCCCCTGGTCCATGATTGATAAGATCACTCCCCGCCCGGATGCTTCCGTTGAGGAAATGCTCCGGAAGGACGGCCTGGAGGATCTGGATCCCGTTGTTACCTCCAAGAAGACCTGGGTTGCTCCTTTCGTAAACGCAGAGGAGACCGAGTACCTTGTCATTGAGGACAAGTTCCCGAACGGAAGACCTGCCCTGGAGAAGGTCGGCGTGATCTTCACGGACCGCGACACCGTCAACAAGGTAGAGCGGATGAAGGTGACTACCTGCCTGAATCCTCTTCACACCGCACTGGCGGTTTACGGCTGCATCCTCGGCTATACCAAGATTTCGGAGGAGATGAAGGATACCGAACTGGTGAACCTTGTCAACACCCTCGGATACAAGGAAGGCCTTCCGGTTGTTGTGAATCCGGGCGTCCTGGATCCGAAGGAATTCATTGATACGGTTCTGAAGGTTCGCGTTCCCAATCCCTTCATGCCGGATACGCCGCAGAGAATCGCAACGGATACCTCACAGAAGCTGGCAATCCGCTATGGCGAGACCATCAAGTCTTACGTGGCTGACCCGAAGCTGGATGTCACCAGCCTTACTATGATTCCGCTGGTACAGGCCGGATGGCTGCGTTATCTGATGGCAGTCGATGACAACGGCAATGCGTTTGAGCCGTCTCCGGATCCGCTTCTGGAAGAGGCCCAGAAGTATGTGGCTGATTTCAAACTCGGCGAGGTGCCTTCGAAGGAGGCCATCGCAGAGAAGGTTCTCCCGCTTCTGAAGAATGCGCAGATCTTCGGCGTGGATCTGGAAGAGGTCGGACTGGCTGACAAGGTCATCTCCTACTTTGCAGAGCTGATCGCAGGAAAGGGAGCTGTCCGCGCGACCCTGAAGAAGTACTGCGACTGATAAGCCGGGAATCCGCACCAGCATCCGCCTGCTCCGGGCGCCGGCGGTGGAAGCTTTTTCTTGCATAAACGATCAGAGCACGAAATAATAGATCCTGTGGCAGTTTTACTGCCGCAGGATTTTGTGTATTGCGGCGGGAGATTGGAGAAAATTATGCCTTCTATTTATGCGCACCAGAAATTCGGGAACGATGTGCTTGCGCTTCTTCCGGAGCCGGTCCGGGACAGGATTGCGGAGCATTCGGATCTGTATCACATCGGCCTTCAGGGTCCGGATATTTTCTTCTATTATCATCCGCTCTCGTGGGGTGAGGTTCCGCGGTACGGAAACCGCATGCATGAGCTCTCGGGACATCAGTTTTTCGGAGATGCGCTGGAGCGCTGGTATGCACTCCCTGAGAACAGTGCGGAGGAAAAAGAGCGGAAGAAGGCTGCGAGGGTGTATCTGTACGGCGTTCTGTGCCATTACACACTGGACAGCTCCTGCCACAGGTTCATCGATGAAACGGCAGAATCCGGCACTCCATCGCATGCGGAGCTGGAGGGCGATTATGACCGGCATCTCATTGCCGCAGAGGGACGGAATCCCGTCTGTGAAGTGCTGACGCAGCAGTTTCGGCCCTCCCAGTCCGCTGCGGAGGCTATTGCCGTTTTTTATCCGGAGATGAATGCGAAAATTGTGGAAGAGGCGCTGCGCTCCTGCGTGAGCTTCCAGAGACTCCTTCTGTGCAGGCATGATGCAAAACGTAATTTCATCTACGCCGTGCTGAAGCTCCTCGGCAAATACGATTCGCTCCATCCGCATATCATGAACAAAGAGCCGGATCCGGACTGTCAGGAGGCGGAGAAGACACTTGATGCACTCCGTGAAAAGGCCTGCCCGCGTGCGGTTTCCCTGATCACGGCGATGGATGACCGAATGGAAAACACCCCGGAGAAAGAGGCAAAGGAGCAATGCCGGACCTTTGCGGATTCGCCGGAGTACGACCGGGATTTCGGTGGGAACGTGAAAAAGACCGGAGTGTAAAAACGCTTTTCTTTTGAAGAGAAAGCGAGTAAGATGCGAACAAAGAAAAATACATAATGCCGCAGACAAGCTGCGGCAGAAAGGCGTTTGAACAAAATGCCTGATGGCATTTCATTCAAACTTCATGTGCGCCAGATGGCGCACATGTAAGATTGCATCGGAGAAACCGCCTTCGCGGATTTCTCCTCGCAGCCGCAGACAAGCTGCGGCAGAAAGGGAAACGATGAAAGTAATTGCAACAGAAAAAGCACCGGCAGCCATCGGACCTTATTCTCAGGGATATATTTCGGGAAATCTCGTGTTTACCTCCGGTCAGATTCCGATTGATCCCGCGACAGGAGAGCTGAAGAGCGGAATTGAGGAACAGGCGCATCAGAGCTGCCGGAATGTCATTGAAATTCTGAAGGCGGCGGGAACAGATGCATCCAGAGTCATCAAGACGGTATGCTATATTTCAGACATGGATCAGTTTGGCACGTTCAACAAGGTGTATGAGCAGTATTTCCCTTCGAAACCCGCCCGCTCCTGTGTGCAGGTGGCGCGTCTTCCGAAGGATGTGTTCTGCGAAGTTGAGGCAGTGGCAGAGGTCTGAACAAGATATTGTGCTGCAGTGGGCAGACTGCGGCAAAAGAGGTAGAAAATGGCAGAGCTTACAATCGAAGCTTTTGAGAGAGCCTGCGACATCGTGAAGCAGGTGACGCTGAACACAGATCTGGTTCAGTCGGATTATTACAGTGAGCAGACCGGCGCGAAGGTATATCTGAAGCCGGAGAACATGCAGCGCACCGGCGCCTACAAGGTGCGCGGCGCCTACTATAAAATCAGCACGCTTTCCGAGGAGGACCGCGCAAAGGGTATCATCACCGCATCCGCAGGAAACCATGCACAGGGCGTTGCCTATGCAGCAAAGCGTTACGGCTGCAAGGCGGTCATCGTCATGCCGACCACCACGCCTCTGATCAAGGTGAACCGCACCAAGGCACTGGGTGCGGAGGTCGTTCTTCATGGGGATGTGTATGATGAAGCCTGCGAGCACGCACTGAAGCTCGCGAAGGAAAACGGCTACACCTTCATTCATCCGTTCGATGATCCGGCGGTGGCAACCGGTCAGGGAACCATCGCGATGGAAATTTATAAAGAGCTTCCGCTGGTGGATATGATTCTTGTCCCCGTGGGCGGCGGCGGACTGGCAACCGGTGTTTCCACTTTGGCGAAGCTCCTGAATCCGCGGATCCGTGTCATCGGCGTGGAGCCGGAGGGAGCTGCGTGCCTGACGGCATCTCTGAAGGAAGGCAAGGTCGTGACACTGCCGACGGTCAGCACCATTGCGGACGGCACGGCGGTCAAGACTCCGGGGACCAAGGTGTTCCCCTATCTTCAGAAGAATCTGGACGGTGTGGTCACGGTTTCGGATGAAGAGTTGGTGGAAGCGTTCCTGGATATGGTGGAAAACCACAAGATGGTGGTGGAGAATTCCGGCCTTCTGACGGTAGCAGCCCTCCGCCACGTGGACTGCAAGGGCAAGAAGGTGGTCTGCGTTTTGTCCGGCGGCAACATGGATGTCATCACGATGAGCTCCGTGGTGCAGCAGGGACTTCTTCTGCGCAACCGGATCTTCACGGTGTCCGTACAGCTTCCCGACAAGCCGGGTGAACTGACGAAAGTTGCTGCAGTCATCGCGAAGG
>DAIMKA010000046.1:0-11134 GCA_036721955.1 Lachnospiraceae bacterium
AAAGGCCGCCGCATCCTTTCGGACCGGCAGCCTCCCAATGTCAGTTTTCTTCCGTCTGTCCTCCACTCATCCCGCGGAGAATCTTCGGAAAGCGGTTCAGGAAAATCAGGATGCAGCAGCACGCCGCCAGCGCATCTGCAACTGCCTCTGCGCCGTAGATTCCCATCACGCCGAACCAGTGCGGCAGGATCAGGGCCAGCGGAACCAGCAGGAAAATTTTGCGAAGGAGCGCGATGAACAGAGACACTCCCGGCTGGTTCAACGCAATGAACATGGTCTGGCAGGCTCTCTGCATGCCGAACACGGTCATTCCCGCGAGGAACACCGGCATGATCCGGCCAACGGTTTCGCGAAGTTCCGGGTCCGAGGTGAAGATTCCGGCAAAAAAGCCAGGCTGCAGGATCATCCAGAGCGTCATTGCCAGATTGACCGCCGTCATCACGGCGAAGATCACATGGAAGCCCTCGCGGACCCGCTTCTTGTTCCCGTGACCGTAATTATAGCTCACGACCGGACTTGCTCCCTGCGTGAAGCCGTTCAGAGGAACGGAATAAATCTGCATGCAGCTCTGCATAATCGTCAGCGCACTGACATAAATGTCGCCGTATGACGCAAGGCCGCGGTTCATGACCAGTCCGATGATGCTCTCCGTGCTCGCCATGACAAACGGCGAAACGCCGAGGGCCGCAATCTGACGAAGGAGTTTTCCCTCCGGGCAAAGATTTCTTTTCCGGAGCCGGAGCCGGGCCTTCTTCGAGAGAAGAAAGCTGAGGATCCAAAGGGCGCTCACCGTCTGGGAAATCACCGTGGCAAGTGCCGCTCCCGAAACGTCCATGCCGAATGCGAAGATAAAAACGGGATCCAGTACAATGTTCAGCGCCGCACCGATGAGGACGGAAGTCATGGCGGTTCCCGGATGTCCCTGTGCGTTGATGAACGGATTGAGGCCGATGGTCAGCATCACCGCAGGCGTTCCCACCAGATAGATGGAAAGATAGCTTTCTGCGTATCCGATGGTCCCCGCGGAGGCACCGGTCGCGTACAGGATGGGATCCAGAAACAGGTAGACCGGAACCATCAGAAGGACGGTGAGAATAAGGAGCAGAAAGCAGCCGTTTCCCATCATCTTCTCCGCCTTGTCCCGGTTTCCTCTTCCCAGTTCAATCGCAGCAAGCGGGGCACCGCCGCCGCCTGTGAACTGCGCAAACGCGGAGATCAGGATGATCACAGTATTACAGACGCCGACACCCGCAAGAGCCTTCGTGCCAACGCCTGTGATATGTCCGATATAAATCCGGTCCACCATGCTGTAGAGCATGTTGACCAGCTGTGCCAGGATGGAAGGAAGCGCCATCCGCAGCATCAGAGGGAGCATCGGCATGCTCCCGAACAGTTCCGTATCAGAGTTCTTCTGCAAGCTCATAAATCAGTCTCTCCGACTTCTCCCAGCCAAGGCAGGGATCCGTGATCGAACGGCCATAGACGCCCTCGCCGATCTTCTGTGCTCCGTCCTCGAGATAGCTCTCGATCATCAGGCCTTTCACCAGACCGCGGATGTCTTCCGACGCGCGCATGGAGTGCAGCACATCCTTCGCGATCCGGATCTGCTCCAGATAGTGCTTGCCGGAGTTGGCGTGATTGCAGTCCACGAGGACCGCCGGATTCTGAAGCTGCGCCTTGTCATAGGCTTCCTTCAGGCTCATCAGGTCCTCATAGTGATAGTTCGCATGGCTCCGCCCGTACTTATCCACATATCCGCGGAGAATGGCGTGCGCCATCGGGTTCCCGGTCGTGACAACCTCCCAGCCGCGGTACAGGAAGGTCTGACTGCTCTGCGCGGCCGTGATGGAATTCATCATAACGGAAATGTCGCCGCCCGTCGGATTCTTCATTCCCGCCGGAATGCCGACGCCGCTTGCAACCATGCGGTGCTGCTGGTCTTCCACCGAGCGGGCGCCGATTGCCACGTAGGCAAGAAGATCCGAGAGATACCGGTGATTCTCCGGATAGAGCATTTCCTCCGCGCAGGTAAAACCGGTTTCCTCGACCACATGCGTGTGCATCTGGCGGATGGCAATGATTCCCGCCAGCATGTCCTCGCCCTTCTCCGGGTCCGGCTGATGGAGCATTCCCTTGTATCCGACTCCCTTTGTCCTGGGCTTGTTCGTGTAGACACGCGGAATGATGAAGATCTTGTCCTTCACCTTCTCCTGCACCTTCACCAGCCGGGTCATATAATCGAGGACCGCATCCTCGCGGTCCGCGGAGCACGGTCCGATCACCAGAAGGAAGCGGTCATCCTTCCCATAGAAAATATTCTCGATCATCCGGTCGCGTTCCTCCTTCACCTTCTGCACCTCGGCAGAAAGCGGGAATTCCCGCTTGATTTCCTGCGGAATCGGAAGCTTGCGCTTGAACTCCATCTGCATTTCCATAATATGTTCTCCTCCTGTCTTTTGTTCAGCACCTGCGGGATTCAGACGCGAATGGACTGCCTGCAGGTCCATTCACGTTTGAATCCCGCAGGTGGTCAGGGCGCAAAGCGCCTCCGGCCATTTGCATCGGGGATTTCCGTCGGGAAATTCGAGATGCAGGTGCTGAACGGATACTATTTTCTTATTTTCAGATTCATGTACAGATCGTACAGGGCCGACCCGGTTCTTCCCTGCGCCGGGTGCTCATCATCTCCGATATCCAGAATGGTGTACTCATAGGCATTGATGATCTTCGTCCCGCTCGTATGCTCCCGCTCCCGGATGAATTTATAATTATAGCTCTTGTGCACATGCCCGTGCAGCATGTACTTCGGATGCCATTTCTCCATGAACTCATTGAAGCACTCAAACCCCAGATGCGGCAGATCGTCCATGTCGCCGTAGCCGCGTGCCGGCGCGTGCGTCACCAGAATATCCACACCGTTCATCAGAAGGATCTGGCGGTTTAACTTCGCGATGCGCTTTCTCATCTCATCCTCGGAATACATATCCTTCCCCAGATGATAGCGCATGCTGCCGCCGAGTCCTGCGATCCGAAGGCCTTTGTAGTCATAGACCTTATCATCAATGTCGATGCAGCCGAGCGGCGGAATCATGTCATATTTCGTGTCGTGATTGCCCCGCACGTACAGAAGCGGACAGTTCACCATCGTCTCCAGGAATTCCAGATACTGCGGCTTCAGATCCCCGCAGGAAATAATCAGATCCACGCCCTTTGTTTTCGCGGGATCGTAAAAATCCCAGAGTCCCTTCACTTCCTCATCGGCGATTACCAGAATCTTCATAGCTGTGTCCCGTCCTCCTGCGTCACGCCGCTGACACCGCTGACATCCACCGCCGCATTGGCCTCCGGCGTCAGCTCATCCTTCCGCGGAAGGCTGCCGATCACGTTGTCGTTGAGCCAGCTCATCGTGATGATCTCTTCATTGGAAAGTCCTCTCGAGGACTCCTCCCGGATAAGGCCCTCCTGGGAATGAAGCTCTCCCATGAAGGGGCTGAGTCTTCCGGAGACAATGCCCGCACGGAACATATCCACCAGCTTTCTGGAATAGTAGGAAAGCTTCTCGGAGAGGATGACATCAATGACACCCGCGGACATTCCCCACCAGTAGTTCGTCGCCCGGTCCTCGGAGGCCTGCCTTGCCGTATCCCAGTTTCCCTCCAGAATGTTCTGCGCAATCAGCTCATAGTAGGTTCCCCAGTTCCACACCGGAGCGGCCAGATTGAGAACCCTGCCGTCCATGTCTCTCTGGTAAATGCCGTACTCGCGGGAGGCCTGCGCCGGCCGGATGAAATCGGGACCGGAAATCACATAGACACCCTCGTCCTCGAACTCCCGCTTCCAGTTCATGTCCTTGTCCGTGGACCATTTCAGGTGAATTTTCGCCTTGGGATCGATGATGGACGCACCGATCGCAAACGCATTGATTCCCGCGACGATGCCGTAAATCGGGTAGTCCGCGACGTACCCGATCTTGTGGTTGCTCGCAACGCTCGCCGCCAGCGCACCCATCAGGAACTTCGCCTCATGCATTCTTCCGTAGTAGGTGCGGACCGCGTTGTGGGACAGATTGATGGAGCAGTTCAGGAACTTGGTCGCCGGATAGTGAATGGCAGAGCGGAGCGTCTCATCCATCTGGGTCGGTGAGATCGTGAAGACGACCTCCGCGTGATTGGTGACTGCCTGGTCAATTGCCTTGCGAACCTCCTCATCCGTGCCGCAGTTCTCGAATTTCTCCGTCTTCACAACACCGTCAAAACGGCTCTCGATGTAGTTACGGCCCAGCTCATGTCCGTAGATCCAGCCGGAATTGTCCGCGGTCTTCGGGTAAATGAAGGCCATGTGCAGCGGATTTTCCCTGGAATACCGGGGTTTTTGCTGCAGAATGCCGCGGAGCGTATTCCCAAATCCGCTCTTTCCGCTCCGGATCTCCTCCGGTGTCTCCACCAGCGTGATGCCGTCCTCATTGGCATCCACCAGGAATTCCTTCCAGAGGCGGTCAATGCGGTTCTCCAGAAGGGGCCTCGGCTCATTGATCAGACTCTGGATCGGATAGAAGTTCAGATAGGTCAGGAACGCGTCGCCGTCCGCGAGCGTCATTCTGCGCCTCTCCCCTTCGTGGTGATAGACCTGAACGAAGACCGCGTAGGCCGCCTTGATGTCCTCCTGCACTTCCTTCGGCCACGGCTTGTCCATCGTCTGCCCGAGGCAGGCCGCGAACTTCCGGTAGCTTCCCTCCTCCGTGAAAATCACGTCGTACATCCGGTTGACATTGAAGTATTCCAGGAATTCCCGGTACACCCGGTACTCCTTCGTGTCCGCCTTCTTCGGCATCACGCGGATGACCATGGCATGGATGGCCGACGCACCGACGAAGCGGCTCACCGACACGCGCTTGTTGCCCTCCTCCACGTAGAACCGGGTCATGTACTCATACGCCTTGATCGGATCGTGGATTCCCTCTTCCATCTGGGAATCATAGAGGCCGGACCATTTGCGGGCGAATTCCGTATCCGACTCCAGAATCGGCATGAAATTCGAGGCAAACGCCGTGGTTCTCCCTTCCGTCTTCGTGCCGTCAATCATATTCAATGGAATTTCCATCAGGCCGACATTGATCTCGGCAAGCTTTCCATCACCGCCGATGATATCATCAAGAACCGCAGGATACGGAGAGCGCTTCTCCGCAATGGCCTGCTTCATTTCACGGATGCCCAGTTTCCTGGCAGCAATATAATCTGTTTCCATAGATATTCCGACCTCTTCCTGTATTCCGGTTCCTCCGCCTGCGGAAGTCTCCCCCTCCCCGGCAAAGACGTCTGTGCGATTATGTGTAATTACTGTGCCCGGTCCTCTTCGATCAGATTCCGGATGGCTCCGACCGCAACGCGGATGGCTCCATCCGTATCATGCACCACCGGATTCTCGAGGCCGAGCTTCTCGCGCTCCTGATTCGCCATGACAAGGAAGCACGAGCCGCAGCGGACCCGCCGGAGCGACGCAACGACAAAGAGCGTCGAGGACTCCATCTCGGAGGCAAGACAGCCGAGCTTCTTCCAAGCCTCCCACTTGTTCTCCAGCTCATACGAAACCGGCATCTCCGACGGATCGTGCTGGCCGTAGAACGAATCCTTGCACTGCACCACGCCGACATGCGAAGTCGCATTCTGCGCCTTCGCGGAGCTCACCAGTGCATTCGTCACGCCAAGATCCGGAACCGCGGGATACTCGATCGGCGCGTATTCCTTGCTGGTGCCGTCCATCCGGACGGCGCCGGTTGCAATCACGACATCGCCGCTTTTCACCTCCGGCTGAATGCCGCCGCAGGTTCCGATCCGGATGAAGGTATCGGCTCCCGCCTTCACCAGCTCCTCCATCGCAATCGCTGCAGAGGGGCCGCCGATTCCCGTTGAGGTCACGCTGACCTTCTCGCCGAGGAGCGTTCCGGTATACGTCACGAATTCTCTGGAATCCGCGACCAGGACCGGATTCTCCAGATACTGCGCGATCTTCACGCACCGCTTCGGATCTCCCGGCATAATGACATAGCGCCCGATGTCACCGGGCCCCACCTGTGTATGATACTGTTTCTCTGTCTCTGAATAGTGCATGACAATCCCCTCTCCCGATTCCGTTCCGCCCGTTTCCCGGGCAGGCGTTTTTCGGAAAGCCGCTCTTCTGCGGTCATGAATTTTTCACATCCGTTTTTATACGTCGCTGAGGCAAAATCCGCGAAGGCGGTTTTGCCGAATGCGGCAGCCGGTGCGTCAGCACCGATGCTGCAGTTTGAAAGTGACATATCAATGTCACTTTCAAACTTTTATGTCAGATGCTCTTCCCGCTCGTCCATCACGGAGATGTAGGCGGGACGCATGATTTTGCCCGCTTCCACGATTTCCTCCAGACGGTGCGCACTCCAGCCCGCAATCCGCGCGATGGCGAACAGCGGGGTATACAGTTCCCTCGGAATGCCCAGCATATTGTAAACAAAGCCGCTGTAAAAATCCACGTTCGGGCTGACACCCTTGTAGATGTGACGTTTCTTCGCAATGACCTCCGGCGCGAGCTTCTCAATCTGATTGTACAGCCCCAGTTCCTTCTGCGCGCCCTTCTCCGCCGCAAGCTTCGTGACAAAGCCCTTGAAAATCCGCTCTCTCGGATCCGAGATGGAATAGACCGCGTGGCCCATGCCGTAGATCAGTCCCTTCCGGTCGAAGGCTTCCTTATCCACAAGCTTCTCCAGATAGGCGCGCACCTCTTCATCGTCCGTCCAGTCCTGTACATTGGCCTTGATCTCATCCATCATGTCCATGACCTTCAGGTTCGCGCCGCCGTGGCGCGGTCCCTTGAGGGAGGACATGGCAGCCGCAATGGCTGCGTAGGTATCCGAGCCCGAACTCGTCACGACACGTGTGGTGAAGGTCGAGTTGTTGCCGCCGCCGTGCTCCATGTGCAGCATCAGGGCCGCATCCAGAACCTTTGCCTCTGTCTGCGTGAATTTCTGATTGGGCCGGAGCATCAGAAGAATGTTCTCCGCCGTGGAAAGCTTCGGATCCGGGCGGTGGATGTACATGCTCTCCAGCTTTTTGTCATAGTTGTAGGCGTGGTAGGCATAGATGGCCAGCATCGGGAACACCGCGATCAGCATCAGCGACTGACGGATGACATTGTCTACAGAAATGTCCTGCGCGTTGATGTCGTAAGACGCCAGCGTCAGAATGCTGCGCGTCATGGAATTCATGATGTCCTTCGTCGGCGCCTTCATGATGACGTCGCGGGTGAAATTCGTCGGCAGATTCCGGGACAGCACCAGGCTCTCAATGAAGTCCCGCTCCTGCTGCTCGTCCGGAAGACTGCCGAAGAGCAGAAGGTACGTCAGGTTCTCATACCCGAAGCCGTGCTGCGAATACTTCCGCACGAGATCCTCCACCCGGTATCCCCGGTACCACAGCTCACCATCGCAGGGAATCCGCTTCCCGTCCACTTCCTTCATGGAGATCACCTCCGAAATGGTGGTAAGTCCCGTGACGACACCCTTTCCGTTCAGGTCGCGAAGTCCGCGGTTGACATGGTTCGTTGCAAACAGTTCATCCGGTATGGTGTCGCTCGCGACTACCAGCGGTTCCTGCTGCTCTGCGTACAGTTTTAATTTTTCTATTTTTCTCATCCTGATCCCCGTAAATCCGATCCCCCGCGCCCACGGGGGCCATGCCCCGGACGGTCCGCCCGGCTCAATACTGCTTCAGATGAATGGCAAAGCCTCCGATCTCCTTTGCAAGGTAAATGAACTTCAGCGTGCCGTCCTCATTGTAAACGGCCGTCTCCGGCTTCACGCCCATTCCGGTGGACTTGAAATATTCCGCCGCCTTGTCCACATCATGTGCGCCGATGGCAATGTGTCCGTTCCTGCCCGGACCTCCGAACTTCATGATCTCAATCAGAGGGGAAGCGAAAATCGAGTTCGGATTCTCATCCGGAATAAAGCCCATCAGGGTGCGGAATTCCTCCGCCATCCTTCTTCCGTCCTCTTCTCCGTTCGCGTTGATGCCGACATGAAGGACACACAGTCCCAGTTCCTGTACCGAATTCATTTCTGCCATGATCTTTCTCCTTTCTATTGTTCCGATGCATTTCTGCCGTTTCGCATGAATTCCACCCGGTGGAATTTATTCAACTGCAGCTGCGCGTCTGCAAGTCCGGCCAGAAGACGCTTGTCGTGCGTACCGATGATGATCGTCCGCTCCGGCGAACGGATCTCTTTCAGAAACGAGGTCACCCATTCCTGCGCGTCCTCATCCAGGCCGCTGATCGGCTCATCGATGACCAGCACCTCCGGCTCCATCGCAAATACGGACGCAAGTGCCGTTCGCTTTTTCTCTCCTCCGCTGATGCTCCACGGTGCCCTGCTGCGAAGGCCCGTCAGCCCGAAGCGCTCCAGGAATTCCTCCGTTCTCTCCCTGACAGCCGCCTCCGGCAGTCCGAGCTGACGAAGTCCAAAGGCGATCTCCTCCTCCACGCTGGAGGTAAACAGCTGCACCTCGCTGTTCTGAAACACAAAGCCGATCTTCCGGTGAAACCGCATCGAGAAGCTCTTCTCCTTCAGCTTCGCTGCCGTGATTTCCTCGCCGTCCAGCAGGTACCTCCCCTCCGACGGAACGTCCAGTCCCAGAAGGATCCGGAATAAAGTGGACTTGCCGCATCCGTTCGGTCCCGTGATGCAGGTGCACTTCCCGGCCTCGAACACGGCGCTGACTCCGTCCAGCGCCTTCTCCGGACTGCCCTCATATTGAAAAGATATATTCTGCAACTCAATCATCGTCTCTGTTTCTGCCGTCCCTGCTGAAATGCTGTTTTCCCGCATACTGCGCAGGCCCCTTGATGCCAGTCTCTGATTTCTTACTTTTGTATATTGCCTTCTTCCACATGTGGCGCAGACATCTCTGATGTCAGTCTCTTACCTTTTGCTTCCGTATATTGTTTTCTTCCGCATGCGGTGCAGGATTCTTCTGCAGGGATCTTCCCTCACACTGTTCTCTTTTCACAGGGCTATGCGGTATTTTATTTCATCCAGCTCTGCGTCAGGACAAACCAGGCAAGCTCCGCGGCCAGAAGCACTCCCAGGATTCCCCTGGAAGCCCTCTTTCTTTCAGGAGTCCCACTGTGGCCCGCGTATTTCCCGTCCCAGCAGCGGCACATCATCGCCTCTCCGGTTCCCTGCGACATCTCCTGTGCCTTCAGAAACGTGTTTCCGAGAACGCCTCCCGTCCCCGCGTTTCTCCAGTTCGTCTCTCCCACCCGCCGGAGCGATACCGCCTCCAGCACCGCGTTGGAGAACCGGCCGAGCAGAAACAGGAACCGCACGGTCATGTCCAGTGTCATCACGAAAAACGCCGGCAGATGAAGCTGCCCCATTGCCGCCGTCATGTCCTTCCACGGAATATCCTCGCCCATCACGGTCAGGACCAGAACCGATTCCAAAACCTTCATCGTCACCGTTCCGAAGGATCCGGGACTTCCGAAGAAGACCGCAGGAAGCATGAACACGGCTGCTGCCCCCACTGCAAGAAGGACCGTTCCCATCACATGTGAAATGACGCGGAAGTCCCGGAAGGACAGGCGCAGCAGCTCCAGCGCAATCACGGAAACGGTAAAGACCGCATTTCCGGACAAAGCACACAGCAGTACGGTCACAAATGCCAGAAGAAGATATCCTGCCGCGTTGTATTTGATTGTTCCCGCTTCCCGGTCTGACTTCAACAGTCTCGAAAGAAGCCGCATCACCTTAAGATTCATCCGCTCTTAATGTCTCTGTTTCCTTCCCGCAAGACCGGAAGCAAACCGGAATACCACCAGAAGAACCGCAACACCAATCAGGGCCGACAGCAGATAACCAACCGCCGCCGGTGCATTTCCAAAGGAATAATCCGGCAGAAGCGTCTCAAAGGAGAAGCCGTTCTGCATTCCGGAGGGAGTGTACCCCGCACCGGTCGCCGCGATCTCATCCGCGCCCCATTCGCCCCAGGCAGTTCCCTCCGCAAGGAGTCCGAGCGGCGTTCCGATCATCAGAATTCCGAGAAGGACAGGAATCCCCCATTCCTTTCGTCCGGATCTCTTGCCGTTGTCCCCGGACTCCCGGTTCTCCGATCCTGCTGCATGGCCTTCGCTTCGCAGGACTCCGGGAGCCGTCTTCCGGAGGAACAAATAAACAGCGGCTGTATAGACTGCCTCCGCCAGTCCGAAAATCGTAAGATGCCCGATCATCATTGCAGGAATCGACACCGACAGCGGATAAGGGCAGTACATGGCATTTCCCGCTGCATCGCGGAAGAGCATCGGCTGAATGCCGAATTCAATGGCTGCCGCAAGTGCCGCCGCGTTGATCCCGATATAGGATCCAATCACGGCTCCCGCAAGCTTCCTTCCTGCGGATTTTCCTTCCTCAGGGCTTCCATCCGAAAGCTCCACACCTGTCAGCATTCCATCTGCCGGTTTCCTCCCGGAAGCGCCGCCCGCAATCAGTCGGTACACCGTATATCCCACAAACGGCATAATCAGTGCCATATTGAAGCAGTTGGCCCCGAAGGCAAGGATTCCGCCGTCTCCGAACAGAAGAGCCTGCAGCAGAAGCGCCACTGAGATGGAAATACAGGCCCCGTACGGCCC
Organism: Lachnospiraceae bacterium; assembly: GCA_036721955.1. Taxonomy (GTDB): domain Bacteria; phylum Bacillota; class Clostridia; order Lachnospirales; family Lachnospiraceae; genus CAG-791. The sequence continues at coordinate 10,660 of DAIMKA010000046.1, forward strand.
GACAAGAAGCGCCGTCAGCGTTCCTCCCACCGCGTGTCCCGTCGTTCCTCCCGGAAGCGGAACATTAAACATCATTCCCAGAAACGAAAAAGCGGCGGCAACGCCCAGAAGCGGAATCCGGTCACCGGAAATTTCCGTACGGATCTTTTTCACGGAAATGGTCCAGGCCGGAATCATAACAGCCGTCATCACGGCGCAGGTCTGCGGACTCAGATAATTATCAGGTATATGCATGGTTTCCCTCCTCTTTTCTATATATGATGCGCAATCAAGCCGGAGCGGCCTGATTGCCGCCATTGGGGCAGTTTCATGGTTTCTGCTGTTTCTGAAGTTTTTCTGCTGTTTTTGAAACGCAAATAAATAAAATCAATCGAGAAAAGCCGGCTCCCCTTCAGCGCTCAGTCCTTCGGGCTGAAATAAAAGTTTCCCTTCAGCTCACTCGTCCGGACACTGTTGATGAATGCCTTCGGATCCA
>DAIMKA010000047.1:0-3319 GCA_036721955.1 Lachnospiraceae bacterium
TGCCATGTAGTCGTCCTGATTCCACAGACCGTCCAGATCGTTGGTCAGCCGCAGCACGAGGAGCGGGAGATGAACGAGGAGAGCATACATATATAAAAGAAAGAACGGCTTTTTGTATTTGCAGATGACGGAGCGGAAAGAGTCAGTCATAGGAACCTCCGGAAAAGAAAGCGTAGGTGCAAGCCGCGGAAAATACGCGACAGAACAAAACTTTATTCTAAGGTATAATCAGAAAATTACAAGGATTTTAGAAAAACTTCCCGAAATTGTCTGTATTTGATTCTTGCCATTCCCTTCAATTTGCGTTATATTTTTTCGCAGTCCCTTAAATAAGGGATTCATGTAATGATTCAGACCCTTTCGCTTTTTCCGAAAACCGGTCACAAGACGGGCTGAATGGATACAAATCTACATTCTGTAAGCAGGAGAATCAATCGGAATGTCACAGAGTCAGGGATCTTCCGAGAAGCCAGATGGGCATTGATATTGAACACGATTTTGAACCGAAATACATCACCATCCGCGGAAAGGGAGATCTTCTTGCCGACCTCAGGAAGCGCGTGAAGAAATCCGACAAGGTCTATCTGGCAACGGACCCTGACCGCGAGGGAGAAGCCATTTCCTGGCATCTGATGGCGGCATTGAAGCTGGAAGACAAGAAGGTGGCGAGAATCACCTTCAATGAAATCACCAAGAGCGCCGTGACAGAGTCCTTTAAGCATCCGCGGGAAATTGACATGAATCTGGTGGACGCGCAGCAGGCGAGAAGGGTTCTCGACCGCATCGTCGGTTATGAGATTTCGCCGCTTCTGTGGGTGAAGGTCAAAAGAGGTCTGTCCGCAGGCCGTGTACAGTCGGTTGCCCTCCGGATGATCGGCGACCGCGAGGACGAGATCAATTCCTTTATTCCGGAGGAGTACTGGAGCCTGGACGCGGTGCTGAAGGTGAAGGGGGAGAAGAAGCCCCTCGTCGCACATTATTACGGACCGGACGGGAGCACGAAGAAAGCGGAGATCGCGAATGCAGAGGAAGCGGCCGCGCTGAAGAAGGCACTGGAAAAGGCAAGCTACAGGATCACGGAGATCAAGACCTCCATCCGCGAGCGCAAAGCCCCCCTTCCGTTCACGACCTCCACGCTCCAGCAGGAGGCCTCCAAGGCGCTGAACTTCTCCACACAGAAGACGATGCGCATTGCGCAGCAGCTGTACGAAGGCGTGGAGATCAAGGGAAGCGGATCGGTCGGCATCATCACGTATCTGCGAACGGATTCCACGAGAATTTCCGAAGAGGCGATGGCGGCATCCGAGGCATATATCCGCCGGGAATACGGTGAAGAGTATCTGGCGGAAGGTGCGCAGAAGAAGTCAAACGGCAAGATTCAGGATGCGCATGAGGCCATTCGTCCGACGGACATCACGAGGACGCCCGCCAGCATCAAGGATTCGCTGACAAGAGAGCAGTTCCGTCTGTATCAGCTGATCTGGAACCGCTTTGCTGCCTGCCGGATGGCGGGAGCGAAGATCGAACAGACGCGGGTGACGGTGACCGCAGAGGGCAAAAAGACGAAGGGCACGGAAGCGAACCTTTCTTCAAACGGGAAATACCTGTTCACCATGCCGTTCTCCCGGATCGCGTTCGAGGGCTTTCTGAAGGTGTACAAGCCGACGGATGACGACAAGGCAGAAGGCGCGCTCATGAAGGGCGTGGATGAGAACTCGGAGCTTTCGCTCGAGGAGCTCGATGCCGAGCAGCATTTTACCCAGCCGGTTCCGCACTACACGGAGGCATCGCTGGTACATGCCCTGGAAGAGCAGGGAATCGGGCGCCCGTCGACCTATGCGCCGACCATCACGACGATTCTGGCAAGACGCTATGTCACGAAGGAGAACAAGAATCTCTACATGACAGAGCTTGGCGAGGCGGTCAACAACATCATGAAGACCTCGTTCCCGGAGATCGTGGACCCCGCGTTTACGGCCAACCTGGAATCTCTGCTGGACGGTGTTGCGGAAGGAAAGGTCCGCTGGAAGACCATCATTGAGAATTTCTATCCGGATCTGGATGAGGCAGTAAAAAAGGCGAACAAGGAGCTCGAGAAGGTGGAGATCAAGGACGAAGAGTCCGATGAGATCTGCGAGAAATGCGGCCGCCGCATGGTCATCAAGTACGGCCCGCACGGCAAATTCCTGGCCTGCCCCGGTTTCCCGGAATGCCGGAATACCAAGCCTTATTTTGAAAAAATCGGTGTTGCCTGCCCCAAGTGCGGCAAGGATATCGTGATCAAGATGACCAAGAAGGGGAGAAAGTACTACGGTTGCCTTGGCAATCCGGAGTGCGATTTCATGACCTGGAACCGTCCCTCCAGTGAGAAATGCCCGCGCTGCGGCAGCATTCTTCTGGAAAAAGGAAACAAGCTCGTCTGCTACAACGAAGAATGCGGCTACGTGACAGATAAGAAGGAAGGAACGACAAAATGAGCAAGAATGTGAACAATGTACAGCTTCTGGACAAGACAAGAAAGATCGAACGGCTTCTGCACAACAACAGCACGGGAAAGGTCGTTTTCAATGACATCTGCGCCGTTATGAGTGAAATCATGAACAGCGATGTTCTCGTTCTCTCTCACAAGGGAAAGGTACTCGGCGTGGCGGAAAAGCCGGAGAGTGAAATCCAGCCGATCAAGAGCCTCGTGAAGGACAGCCTCGGCGAGTTCATCGACGGCAGCCTGAACGAGCGGCTTCTCGGAATTCTTTCCACCAATGAGAATGTGATGCTCTCGACGCTCGGCTTTGACGCGGAGGACTCGGAGCACAATGCCATCATCGTTCCGATTGAAATTGCTGGGGAGCGTCTCGGAACCGTGTTCATCTACAATCAGGGGCACGCCTATGACATCGATGACATCATCATCTGCGAGTACGGCACCACGGTGGTCGGTCTGGAAATGCTGCGCGCGGTTTCGGAGGAATCCGCGGAGGAAAACCGCAGAACCGCCATCGTAAAATCGGCATTCTCCACCCTGTCCTACACGGAGATTCAGGCAATCCTTCACATCTTCGAGGAGATGGAAGGGAAGCGGGAGGGAATTCTTGTTGCCTCCAAGATTGCGGACAAGGCCGGCATCACCCGCTCGGTCATCGTCAATGCCCTGCGCAAGTTCGAGTCTGCAGGCGTCATCGAGTCCCGATCCTCCGGAATGAAGGGGACCTACATCAAGGTCCTGAACGATGCGGTTTACAAAGAGCTGGATAATATGAGAAGCCGGCTGGAGGAATAAGATACTCGCATGAGCCTGATGGCTCATGCTCCTATCCTGAGC
>DAIMKA010000047.1:3401-10898 GCA_036721955.1 Lachnospiraceae bacterium
TCGCCTTCGCGAAATTCTCCTCGCGCATTTTCACATGGCCCGGAACTGCCGCAAGATAGTACTTGCGGGCAGCTCCGGGCCATGTTATACTCTGAATGCTGTGCGGAGAAATTATGCCGTGCAGTGAAGGACTATAGAACACGCATTTCCAGCAGATGCCGGTGGCCGAAAGGCTGGCATGGGTCCTGGAGTGCAGCGGCAACGCCGTCTGCCCTCTCTGCGAAAGAGATGCGGAAGGCCGGTTGCTCCCGGCACACTAACCAAACAAACGGAGGAAATTAAAATGAGCGTAGTATCCATGAAAGAACTGCTTGAAGCAGGCGTACACTTTGGTCACCAGACCCGTCGCTGGAATCCCAAGATGGCTCCTTACATCTTCACTGAGCGCAACGGAATCCACATCATCGACCTTCAGAAATCTGTTGTAAAGGTTGACGAGGCTTACAAGGCAGTATTCGAGATCGCAGAGCAGGGCGGCACCATTCTGTTCGTCGGCACCAAGAAGCAGGCGCAGGATTCCGTCAAGGCTGAGGCTGAGCGCTGCGGCATGTACTATGTCAATCACAGATGGCTCGGCGGCATGCTGACCAACTTCAAGACCATCCAGACCAGAATCGAGCGTCTGAACAAGATCAACGAGATGGAGAACGACGGAACCTTCGATGTACTTCCCAAGAAGGAAGTTGCTGCTCTTAAGAAGGAGCAGGAGAAGCTGGAAGCCAACATCGGCGGCATCAAGACCATGGCTCACATCCCGGATGCAATTTTCGTTGTAGATCCCAAGAAGGAGAAGATCTGCGTCAACGAGGCACACAGCCTCGGAATCACTCTGATCGGTATTGCAGATACCAACTGCGATCCGGATGAGCTCGATTACATCATCCCCGGCAACGACGACGCAATCCGTGCGGTCAAGCTTCTCTGCTCCAAGATGGCAGACGCTGTGATCGAGGCTCGTCAGGGCGAGGAGAACGTAGCAGCAGACGCAGAGGGACAGGATGCTCTTGCAGCTGAGTCCGCAGCAAGCGAGGCGGAGCAGGCAGCAGAGGGAACTCTCTGATCGAGTTCTGTTTCCCGTTCCGGATACAGTACGGATTCGGAAGAATTCGGAACGAGAGGGAACAGGAATACGGCTCTGCGCAAGGCAGCAGAAGGATAATCGGCGTGGGGAATGCCTTTCCCGGCATTTCCCGGAACGTGCCGCACCCGGTGCGGCGGAAAGGAAAACGCTATGGCAATTACAGCAGCTCAGGTTAAGGAACTTAGAGAAATGACCGGTGCCGGCATCATGGAATGCAAGAAGGCACTGACTGAGACGAACGGCAACATTGATGAGGCAGTAGAGCTTCTCCGCAAGGCTGGCGCAGCCAAGGCTGAGAAGAAGGCAAACCGCATTGCGGCAGAGGGCCTTTGCTATGTTGCTCAGAAGGAAGACAACAAGGCGGCCGTTGTAGAGGTAAACTCCGAAACTGACTTCGTAGCCAGCAACGCTACCTTCAAGGCATATGTTCAGAAGGTTGCAGACGCAGCTCTGGAGACCAAGGCAACGGATCTCGAGGGATTCCTTGCAGACAAGTGGCCGGAGGATCCGTCCAAGACCGTCAGCGAGAGCCTGGTAGACATGATCGCAGTCATCTCCGAGAAGCTCTCCATTCGCCGTTTCGAGCAGGTTGAGGCAGCAAACGGAATCGTCGCTTCCTATGTACACGGCGGCGGCCGCATCGCTGTTCTGGTAGAGGCGGATACGGATGTTGTCAACGACGAGATCCGTGAGGCAGTCCGCAACGTGGCAATGCAGGTTGCAGCGCTGTCCCCGAAGTACGTCGGCGAAGAGGATATCCCGGAGGATGTCCGTGCACATGAGAAGGAGATCCTTCTGGCACAGGCTGTTGCCGAGAACGAGGCTCTTCCGGAGAACAAGAGAAAGCCTCAGCAGATCCTCGAGAAGATGCTGATCGGCCGTCTGAACAAGGAGTTCAAGGAAATCTGCCTGAACGATCAGATCTATGTCAAGGCTGAGGACGGCAAGCAGTCCGTTGCTGCATACCTTGCAGAGGTAGGCAAGAAGAACGGCGCGAAGATCTCCGTCAAGAGATTCGTCCGCTATGAGACCGGCGAGGGAATGGAGCATAAGGAAGAGAACTTTGCCAAGGAAGTTATGGAGCAGGTTGGTAAGGCCTGAGCCCGATTGTGCAAGGATTTTCAAGTGCAGAATGACGTGCATTTTGCCGGAGGGCCAGCCACAGGCTGCCTTCCGGCTTTTTAATATCAGGGAAAATATGAAATTCAGCAGAATCAATGAAACAACAATAGGATGCTATCTGACGCAGGAGGATCTGGCGGGCAGCGGAATCAATCTGGATGACATCATGGAGCGCAAGGAAAAAGCGATGGAATATCTGCGCCATGTGATTCTGGAGGCCGCGAAAGCGGAGAATTTCCGACTGGACGGAGGTGTGACGACCATGCAGATCCGTGCCATGATGGACGGATCGCTGTCGCTGACGCTCTCCTGCACGCAGCCGGAGGGAACCACGCCTGTGGAAGCGGGAAATACCGACCTGTTCCGGATTCCGGGAGGAACCGCACAGGGGACGAAGCCGCAGGGGACACAGGAACCGTTACCCGGGCCGGCAGGCGGCCAGGGTAACACGCCGAAGACACCGGGGCTGGATGAGGTTCTTGCGGCAGCACAGGGACATGCAGAGGAGAAGACGGCCGGAATGGACCGGAAGGTTGCGGAGGCGCTGAATCCGCCCCGCGCCGGGAAACGAGGCCTTTTCTGCTATATTTTCCGTTCTCTTGCAGATGCCATCGAGTGCTGCAGGAAGATTCCGGACACGGCGAAGCTGAATTCCTCGCTGTGGCAGGACCGGGGAGACGGAGCGTATTATCTGTTTCTGTCCTCCGCGGGAGACGAGGTCCTGTTCGAGAAGACCATCCTCGCAATGAATGAATTCGGAACCTTTTCCGACGCACCGGCCGAGACGGTCGCATATATCATGGAGCATGAGAGATGTATTCTGAAAGAAAACGCAGCGGCGCAGCTGGTAAACCTGTAAGGAAAAAAAGCCAGGATGAACGGATCCGTCTCAACAAGTTCATCGCTTCCTCCGGTCTGTATTCGAGAAGAGAGGCCGATCGCCTGATGGAAATGGGCGAGGTGACTGTAGACGACGAGATCGCGCAGCCCGGAACCATGGTGACGGGCAGAGAGAAAATCAAGGTGCGGGATCAGATCATTCATTCCCAGGACCGCAAGGTGGTTGTGGCGTATTACAAGCCGGTCGGCGTGACGGTGACGAAATCGGATCCGCATGCAAAGGTGACGCTGGAAGAGGTGTTCCGCTATCCGGTTCATCTGACCTATGCGGGAAGGCTGGACCGCGACTCGGAGGGCCTTCTTCTGATGACCAACGACGGAGCTCTGATCGATGCGATGATGCGCTCCGCGAATGAGCATGAGAAGGAGTACATTGTCCGCACGCGGGGGAAGATCAGCGATGAGGATCTGCACCAGATGTCCAAGGGTATCTGGCTGAAGGACCTTGAAGTGAAGACAAAGCCCTGCCGCATCGAAAGACTGGGGGAATATACCTTCCGCATCGTGCTGACACAGGGACTGAACCGGCAGATCCGCCGGATGTGCAAGGCAAGAGGACATGAAGTGAAGTCGCTGAAACGCGTACGTGTTCTGAACATTACAGTCAAGGGACTTCAGCCCGGCATGCAGCGTGAACTGACGCAGGATGAGAAAATGAAGCTTTACGAGGCAGTCGGGCTCCCGCTGGAGGGCTGAAGCGTTGGAAATCCGGGAGCGGTTGAGGGGAACGATATGACACGGGAAGAATACGAGGCACTGAAAAAGACCGTCGATTACCACATGAAGCGGTATTATGACGAAGACGCACCGGAAATCAGCGACTACGAGTACGATCAGCTGATGCTGCGCCTGAAGGCCGCGGAGAAAGAACACCCGGACTGGATCCTTCCGGATTCGCCCACGCAGAAGATCGGCGGAACGGCCCTTGGCGGAAGCGCGGGGAAGCGGGAAGCCGGTGTCAAGGTTACGCATGATGTTCCGATGCTGTCCATCGAGGATGTTTTTACCAAAGAGGATGTCGCGGCATGGGTGAACAAGGTGCAGGAGAGGCATCCGCACTGCTCCTTCTCCGTAGAGGTGAAGGTGGACGGCCTGTCGATGTCCATCCGCTACGAGAAAGGGGAGGACGGGAAGCTCCATCTCGCGCTGGCCGAGACGCGTGGAGACGGACTGGTCGGAGAGGATGTGACGGCCAACGCGCTGGCGATCCCCGATGTGCAGCAGGTCATTGACCTTCCGTATGAGAGCCTGGAGCTGCGCGGAGAGGTCTATATGGCGCACGAGGACTTCGAACGCTTCAATGAAGAGATGGAGCGGCTGGAGAAAAAGCCGGCAGCCAATCCGCGCAATCTCGCGGCGGGAACGCTTCGCCAGCTGGATCCTTCCATCACGAAAAAGCGGGGACTGCGCATGTTCGTCTTCAATGTACAGAGGGGACCCGCGGAACTGATGGAGAGCCACACGAGGGCCCTGGACCTTCTGGAAGAGAAGGGCGTGCGCGTGGTGTATCACCGAAGGTGCGAGACGGTGGAAGAGGTCCTTGCCGCCATCGATGACATCGGCGGGATGCGGGAGAGCCTGCACTTCGATCTCGACGGCGCCGTGGTGAAAATCGACCACATCGCGTACCGCGAGGAATTTCCTGCGGGGACCAAGTATTCCAGCGGACACATTGCCTATAAGTATCCGCCGGAGGAGAGAATCGTCACGATGGACCGGATTCTCGTCGATGTCGGACGAACCGGCAAGCTGACGTTCACCGGCGAGTTTCATGACCGGGAGACCGGGAAGCCTGCGCGCCTGTGCGGAACGAGTGTGTCCCGGGCAACGCTTCACAATCAGGACTACATCAGTCAGATGAAAATCGGCGTAGGCGGTGAATACCGTCTTTTCAAGAGCGGCGAGATCATTCCGAAGCTGAACGGGTGCGTGAAGGAGCCGGAGGCTGTTTTTCAGGCTCCGAAGGTCTGTCCCGTCTGCGGTCAGCCGCTGGTCCGGGAGGCGGATACTGCGGACATCCGCTGCATCAACCCGGCCTGTCCGGCGCAGGTGGTGAATGCGATTGCGTATTTTGCTTCGCGCAGCTGCATGAATATCATGGGGCTGGGTGACACGCTGGTGGAAGCACTGGTGCAGAAGGGGCATCTTCACAGCTATGCGGATATTTATCATCTGAAGGATCACCGGCAGGAGCTCATTGACGAAGGCATCATCGGCAAGGAGAAGAACACGGACAAGGTCCTCGCGGCGATTGAAGCATCGAAGGCAAACTCGCCGGTCCTGCTCCTGACCGGTCTCGGCATCCGCAACTGCGGAAAGGCGGCGGCAAGAGAAATCCTCTCGCACTATGACAGCATCGACGCGCTTGCTGCGGCAAGCGTGGAAGAACTGACGCAGATTCCTGATGTCGGAGAGACGACGGCCTCCTGCATCCATGACTTTTTTGCCGCAGAGGAGAGCCGCAAGATCCTGCAGGAGCTCCGGGAGGCAGGCGTCAACATGACAATGGAGAAGGCAGAGCCCGCTTCGCAGAAGCTCGCCGGGCTCACCATTGTGGTGACGGGAACGCTTCCCACCCTCGGAAGAAAAGAGGCGGAAGAGCTGATTGTCTCGAACGGAGGAAAGGCTTCGGGGAGCGTCTCGAAGAAAACAAGCTACGTGCTCGCGGGAGAAGCGGCGGGCTCCAAGCTTGCGAAGGCGCAGCAGCTCGGGATTCCGGTGATTACGGAGGAAGAGTTCCGGGCCATGCTGTGATCCTGCGGGCTGCGGATGACAAGCGGCCTGTGTGATGGCCGACCGGCGGATCGTATCCTGCTCCTGCGGGCTGCGAATGAAACCCGGTGCATCGGCAGGACAGGAAACTGCATGTGGACGTCCGGGAGAGGAACGCAGCCGCGTGGATACAGATTCCGGAAAATGACGGTGTCACACCGGAACAGTTGTCGTTATAATGTTCGCAATCTGTGACAATTCTGTGCATGCCGGTTTCCGCAGGGAAATTCGCAGCGCACGGAATCGTCACGCAAATATGCAGAAACAACGAGGAACATGGAATGCCGATTCGTATTCAGAATGACCTTCCTGTGAAGGAAGAGCTGGAAAAAGAGAATCTCTTTATTGTAGATGAAAGCCGGGCGGCCCACCAGGACATCCGCCCGCTGGAAATTTGTATTCTGAACCTGATGCCGAAGAAGGAGGATACGGAGCTGGATATTCTGCGGATGCTGAGCAACACGCCGCTGCAGCTCAATATTACCTTCATGCGGATGAGCTCCCATCTCTCGAAGAACACTTCGTATTCGCATCTGCACCAGTTCTATGCCTGCTTCGATGATCTGAAGGACCGCCGCTTCGACGGAATGATCATCACGGGCGCGCCGGTGGAGAAGCTGGAATATGAAGAGGTGGACTACTGGAACGAGCTCTGCCGTGTTTTTGCCTGGAGTGTCACGAATGTGACCTCGACGCTGCATATCTGCTGGGGCGCACAGGCGGGACTCTATTATCACTACGGCCTCCCGAAGAGGATGCTGAAGGAGAAGCTCTCCGGCGTCTATTATCACAAGGTCATGCACCGCAAGGATCCGCTGATGCGCGGCATGGATGATTACTTCATGATCCCGCACAGCCGCTACACCGAGGTGCCCGCGGATGCCATTCATGCGTGCCGGGACCTGAAGGTTCTCGCGGAGTCGAAGGAGGCGGGGGTTCTTCTCTGTACGGCCAAGGGCGGGAGGCAGGTATTCATCTTCGGGCACGGCGAGTATGACCGCTATACGCTGCGCGATGAATACGAGCGTGACCGGAAGAAGGGAATTCATCCGAAGATTCCGGCGAATTACTTTCCGGAGAACGATCCGCAGCAGAAGCCCCTTCTCCAGTGGCGCAGTGCAAGCCAGGCGATGTACAGCAACTGGATCAACTATTATGTATACCAGGCAACGCCGTACGATCTGAATGAGATCCGGTAAAGTCAGGAAGATCTGTCAAGAATAAATAGTTAAGAATAGATATCTGTTGAGAATGATGCATTTCGTTTTTCCCCCCGACAGGACGAAAACCTGCCGGGGGGATTTTTCTGTGTGCAGTATCAGTGAGAGAGGCGCTGGAGTACGGTACCAGTTTGAGAGAAGCACTGGAGTACAGTGTCAGTTTGAGAGAGGCACTGGAGTACAGTGTCAGTTTGAGAGAGGCACTGGAGTACAGCGCCAGTTTGAGAGAGGCACTGGAACACTGCCGGCTTGGGAGAAGCTTGAAGTGCGCAGCAGTCTTTCCGGGAAGCCGTCTGCCTGTACGTGCGGGAGAGTCCAATGCCATCGGGAGATGCAGAACCTCAGAAGGATTCTGTGATGTCCGGGCATGAAAGGGGAAACAAATATAATTGCCAAAATGGC
>DAIMKA010000048.1:0-3913 GCA_036721955.1 Lachnospiraceae bacterium
TCTAAGCAGGAGAAGATGTCATCAGACATCTTCGAGTGCAGTGGTTTTGCCGAATGCGGCAGCCGGTGCGTCAGCACCGATGCTGCAGTTTGAAAGTGACATATCAATGTCACTTTCATACGTATTCCTCGCTGAGCCAAAATCCGCATACCGATACAGACAACAGGGAGGCTCCCCGGATGGGAAACCTCCCTGCTCCTATTGTCCGGATGCCGCGCAGTTTACGGTCCCGGCCTTTGTTTCACCGGTATTCCGCATCGCTTCCGTTACTGAACCAGCAGTGGAACAATCTCATCATTCCACCGGGAAACAACGGTCTCACACGCCTTGGTGTATGCATCGGTGTCTTCCATCGGGATAGCGTTCGCATACTCCTCCGGCTTGAAGGATTTCGCCTGTACATCCTCCGGAATGGTTACATCGGTTCTGGTCGGAATTCCGCCGGCTGCCGCAAGGTTTGCCTGTCCCTCGTCACTGAAGAAGTACTCTCTGGCAAGAGCGGCCGCATTCGGATGCGGTGCATACTTGTTGATCACGGAAGCATATCCGCTCAGGATGGATCCGTCGGAAGGAATGTCTGCCTCCATCTTGTACTTCGTGATGTTGTTCTTGTAGGTGACGGCATTGAAGCTCCAGATCACGCCCATCGGGACCTCTCCGGTCTCGAAGTTCTGCTGTGTAATATCCACGGAATTGATCCTTCCGTTCTCTGCCATCTTCGTCCAGAATTCAAAGGCCGGATCCAGGTTGTCGAGATCACCGCCGAATGCATACGCTGACGCAATGACTGCCGCCTGTGCCGTGCCTCCGTTGATGTCCCCGATCGCCACCTTGTAGTCTCCATCCTTCACATCCTGCCAGCTCTTCGGGGCATTCGCAACCTGATCCGTATTGGTCAGGAAGGTGGTGGCACCGGTATAGGCCATCATCCATTTTCCGTCCTCACCCTTGGCCCAGTCCGGAACACTGTCCCAGTACGAGGTCTTGTAGCCCTGCACCAGATCCTGTTCCACGGCCTGCGCGCCAAATGCCTGGCCGACATCCCCGATATCCTTCGTTCCGTTCTCGCCTTCCGTCTGGAACATCTGAAGTTCCTCCGCAGAAGACATATCGGCATCGGTATGAGTGATGCCATATGTGTCCTTAATGGCCGCCCAGGCATTGCCCCAGTTCGCCCACTCATCCGGCATACCGACGGATTCAATGTCGCCTTCTTCCTTTGCCGCCGCAATGATCTCATCCAGAGATTTGCTGTTCAAATCTCCTGCATCTTCCGTGCTTTCCACCGAAGCTGCTTCACTGCTGCCTGCTGCAGTATCCGCCTGTGCAGCCTCTGTTGTCTGTGTGGCTTCCGTTGTCTGCGCCGCAGAGGAATCTGCAGCTGCGGTGTTCTCCGCACCGCACCCTGCCAGCGCAATGGAACAGCCCAGAATCAGAGATGCCATGGAAACTAACTTTGTTTTTCTCATACTCACCTTTCCTGCCGCGTAAGTCATGCGGCACTCCTGTCATTTGTATTCCGGTTCGTTTTTTCGTCCCGCTCAAAAGTTCTATCTGAAAATAACATTCCGGAAATTTCCTCTCTATCGCACTTATGTAAAGAGAACGTCAAGTGTTTGTAATCCCGCAGAGCCACGCTTCCCATGACCATTTCATACGCCCGTGCACAGAGGGAAGTTCACCCGGAGAACCCGGAATTTCAGCACAAAAGCTGCTAAGAGCCCGCCGTTTTTACGTCCGCCCTGTCGGGTGCCGGGCAGTTGCCAGCCGTGGTATGATGGAATTTGTATGAAAGAAATCTGTTTGCATTGCGGAATATTTGTGATGAGGATGGTTTGATATGGGACAGCGTTTAACAAAAGGCGATGTAGCCAAAATTGAAGCAGAAATTGAGATGAGACGGGTTGAGCTCCGGCCCAAGCTGACTGCTGCCGTTGCAGAGGCCGCCGCACAGGGGGACCGCTCCGAAAACTTTGAATATTATGCCGCCAAGCGGGAAAACGGCCATAACAACAGCCGCATCCGTTATCTGGAGAGAATGCTGCGCACCGCAGAGATCGTGGAGGATGCTCCGGAAGATGAGGTCGGCGTAGACAAAGAAGTGAAGGTCTACATCCCCGAAGATGACGAAGAGGAGACCTACACACTGGTGACTCCCATCCGTGCCGATTCACTTCACAACATTGTCAGCATTGAATCTCCGATCGGAAGAGCGCTTCTGCATCACCATGTCGGTGATACCGTCACCATCCGCGTGAGCGATTCTTATTCTTACCGCGCCGAAATCCGGGAAATCCGGGATTCCGCATCGGCAGGCACGCTGGATATCTCGGAATTCTGAGTCCGGATCTTTCATCTTCAGCCGACCAGACGGTACACCTTTACACCGTGCGCCGGAACCTCGGCTTTGATCACACCGTCTGTCACGGTCTGATTGGTCTTCTCCCAGAGCTCATGAAGCTGCAGTGTCTGCGGAACGCTTCCGTCCTCACGCTCAATGCCGAGTTCTTCTATGGAAATACTCCGCATGCCGTCTTCATCCGCAAGGTTGAAAATCGCTACGGTCACATGTCCATCCGCGCAGTCCGTATTCTCCCAGACTGCCATCGTCTCATTCCGAAGAATCTGTCTGCCGAAGTGCTGTCCGTCATTGAGTGCCAGAAGCTCCTTGTTCGTCAGCATCCGGAGTTCCTCGTCCGAGAGCTTCGTCAGCTCGCCTCCGATCATCAGAGGCGCCCCGAACATATTCCAGAGTGTCAGCATCGTGCGGATCTCCGTGTTCGTAAACGCCGACCGGCGCTCCTCACCAAACGTTTTGCCGATCACACCGACCGGGAGCATATCGCAGTCCGGATAGCAGCCGCAGGCCACATGATCCTGCCACTTCTCACAGCGGCTGAACATATCCAGCAGAAGCGGCCAGCTGTCCCAGAAATCATCCGTAATGCGCCACATATTCGCGTTCTGCGCATAGAACCATGCGCGGTCAATGTGAGCCGGTCCCGGAGAAAGGGACAGGACAATCGGACGCCCGGTCTTCAGAATCGCGCGATGGATCATTTCCGTCTCATGCCATCCGGAAAATTCCTCCACCTGGCTTCCGTCCGGATACTGCCTGGAATCGCAGATATCATCACACTTGATAAAATCCACTCCCCAGTCCGCATACATCCGGATCAGGGAATCATAATAAGCCTGTCCCTCCGGAATGTCGCGCACGCCGTACATATCCGGGTTCCACGGGCAGATGGAATACGGATCCGCCACCTGATCCGCCGTCATCTGTGTTCCATAAATCGGAAGGTGCCGGTAAGCCGCTGCTCGTGGAATTCCGCGCATAATATGAATGCCGAATTTCAGGCCAAGGCTGTGGATATAAGCCGCAAGCTCCGTGAAGCCCTTTCCCCCGGCAGAGGACGGAAAGCGGTTCTCCGCCGGCTGAAGGCGCCCATACTCATCCATCGCGTCATCTCCGAACGGAATATACTGAATCTCCGGCCTCTTTGTTCCCGCATCTCTGGAATACCACTCAATGTCGATGACCACATATTCGTAGCCCGCAGACTTCAGATGCTTCGCAAGAAATTCTGCATTGGCACGAACCTCCGCCTCCGTCACCGAGGTATCATAGTAATCGTAGCTGTTCCACCCTTTCGGGGCGGACATGGCAAAACTGTTCTTGTTCATAGGTTTCCCTCCCGCCGCAGGTCATCCCTGCCGCACTTTGTGAAAGCAATTTTCCTTTCCTCTCATTTTTATACGTCGCTGAGGCATGGCTTTATCCGGACAGGTTTTCCCATCGGCTGTCTTGGAAAAGAATAACATAAATTGCCCGGTTCTCTCCAGATCTTCTGAAATTCCGGCAGCCCTCCTGCTCAGGTCCCTCACGATTTCGCCGTACAGCTGTCGCCGC
>DAIMKA010000048.1:3945-6177 GCA_036721955.1 Lachnospiraceae bacterium
AGTGGTATGGTAAATAATTCATATTTTGGTACTTGTTACCATTCCACTTTGACTTATACTGAATACTTGAATTCCGGAAGACACCAATACATAACAGGCATCCGCTGCCGCCGGGACACAGATTTTCCGATATTCAGGCCTTCGCGGGAATTTCCAATCTGCGCCATGGCACAGGGCTCTGCCGCAATTCTGATTTGAGGGAGGAATGATTATGAGCAATGCACAGACCACCACACAAAATGAAAAACTCCGTAAGCTCGTCTTCGCCGGTGTTTTCGCCGCCATTACCTATGTTGTATTCACTTATCTCGCAATCCGCATTCCGACACCCGGAGCCGGACAGGTCTCCATTCATCTCGGAAACGCCTTCGTTGTTCTGGGTGCCCTGCTTCTGGGCAGTCTGTACGGCGGAATCGGCGGTGCCATCGGCCTGACCATCGCCGATCTGATTGATCCCGTCTACATCGTGGAGGCACCGATTACCTTCATTATCAAATTTCTGATCGGTCTCATCGTCGGCCTCATCGCTCACAAACTCGGACATATCTCCACAGAGACAGACACGAAGAAGGTTCTGCGCTGGGTCACCCTGGCCACAATCGCCGGACTGGCCTTCAATGCGATCTTTGATCCGCTTCTGCGTTATCTCTATAAGATCCTGATTCTCGGCAAACCCGCTGCGGAGGTTTCCTTCGCAATCAATTTCGCAGTAACCCTGCTCAACTCGGTGGTGTCCGCCGTCATTGTCATCGTTCTCTATATGGCACTCCGGGCTCCTCTGAAAAAGCTCGGCCTGTTCTTCCGCTTCTAAAATATGTTTTGAATATGCAAAAAAGCAGCCGGAGTTATCCGGCTGCATTCTGTTTCTGACTCCTTCCCAGAGATGCAAGAGCTCTTGCCAGAAGCGTATGATGTACCTTCATGGCTCCTGTGGGACAGAATTCCTGACAGCAGAAGCACCCGATACATTTCTTGCGATCCACAGACGGCTTTCCCTCCACCATCCGGATGGCATGCGCCGGACAGGTCCTGCTGCATTTCCCGCAGCCGGTACATTCCCTCGGCGTCACCTTCGGTCCTGAGGACAGGGCCAGTTTCAGGAGAGCGGAGGTTACCTTTCCCGCAGCCCCCTTTGAACCGAAGGAAATGCTCCGGTTCAGGGTATTCCTTTTAAAATCCGGGACGGCAAACTGTTCCGGCCTGCTCCCTTTTATTTCAATCTCTTCCAGACTTCCCGGAGCCAGTCCCCGTTTCCACGCTTCTTCCAGATACAGGATTTCCGAACGTTTCATTCCGATCACGGCTGCACAGACAAGATCCGCCGCATACGTTACATCGGAAGCCACCAGCGCTCCGATATGCCGCGGCGTTCCGCTCGTCGGCCCATTTCCCTCCATCCCGTCCACGGCGTCTACAATCGCCAGCCGGATCTTCGGGCGAAAATATTCATTCAGGTCCACCAGCATATTGGCAAAAGCCGCCGGTTCCGGAAAGCGCATATGATATTCCGGCTTCGTTGTTCCCGGAACCACGCCGAACAGATTCTTCGTACAGCAAGTCATTCGCAGCATGGCGTGCGTCTTTAATTTTGCAAAATCGATGATGATATCCGCCTGATCCAGCCAGCCGGTATAGTCAAACGCCTTCGCACTGACCGCGTCCGGAAAGACGGCCTTCCGGACCGAAGTGTCCAGATTCAGCCTCGCCCCGGTTTGCTCAATTCTCTCATAGCCGGCATTTCGATAGGCACTCTGCAGAATTCCCGGCGTAAACAGCCCTCCCGGACTGTCTCCGACGATCACTTCGGCTCCCTTTTCGCGCAGCATTCCGCACAGAGCCGCAATCAGCTCCGGATGCGTCGTCACTGCCCGGCTTTCCTCTGCTCCCGTTACCAGGTTGGCCTTTACCGCCACCTTCATGCCCGGAGACACAAAATCCAGCCCGCCGAGCGGAGCCAGAAGCTTCCGCATGGCGGACCGGACCGTTTCCGTTTCATAATTCTCGCAAGGGACAAGGGAAACCCGGTACTTCTTTTGATCCAGACTCATAGATACCAGATTCTCTCTTTCTGCATATCAGCAGGAATGCTTACTTGCTGATCTGTTTATCTGCTGTCATTCCCATATCTTTTCCAAAGAGAATATAGAACAGATAATAGTTGGCATTGTCATTCCCGAGGTACTGCTGCAGCCAGGGATAATTGCTCTTAAAGTATGAAACATTGAAGTTCTG
>DAIMKA010000048.1:6187-10884 GCA_036721955.1 Lachnospiraceae bacterium
GTCCCAGCGCCATTCCCGTTGTCAGAAAATCCACCAGCAGTGTATTCGGATCATAGGTTCCATATGCCGCCTGTAAATCCGGGTTACTCGCCCAATACCAGACCGGATCAAAAACATCCTTATAATCATCCACGGTAAAGGCCTGATTCGTTCCGAAATGGTACAGGAATCCGGAAATCAGTCCCTCATCATACAATTTCTTCAATGCATCTGCGGGGATATTGGCACCCTTATTGATCATGTTCAGGATATTTCCCTGATAAATGCTCTGATACCGGATTGCCTGCTTCAACTGCTTGTAGACTCCGTTCGCATTCGTAAAGCGGTTGTTCAGCGCCGGCAGCAGCAGATTCTCCATGCTGATGGTCTGCGAATACTTCGTATCATATGCAGCCTTCGCCTGAACCTGCATTCCTCCGGCAAGCGGCGAAACAATCGTAGAAACCGTAACCGCGGTTCCGAGAAGGAATCCCGTCAGTCTTGTCTTGAAATTCCTGCCGTTCCATAATTTGATCATTTTATTCGTTCCCTTTCTGCCGCAGGTAACCGCGGCGCATTCTCTGCAATTGTTCTCCTGCTCGAAGCAGGAGAAGTTGCCATCAGGTAACCTCGAGTGTCACAGGCGAAATCGCCCATTGGCGATTTCGCTCTGTGCGGAGCAAACACACGCAGTGTGTTCGCTCCAAACAGGAGAACGTGACATCAGTCACGTTCGAGTGTCATTCACTTCTCAGTGCATCAATCGGGTTCAGCCGGCTGGCTCTTCTCGCCGGCATCCATCCGAAGATGATGCCGACAGCCGCGGAAAATCCCGCGCCCAGGGCAATTGCACTGTAGGAAATCTGAAAAGCCGTATTCAGCAATTTCGTGCCAATCAGTGCAATCACAATTCCCAGGATGATACCAATGAACCCTCCCATCAGTGACAGCGTGATGGATTCAATCAGAAACTGCATCTGAATCCGCGCAGGCTCTGCCCCAAGAGCTTTCCGAAGACCAATCTCCCTGGTTCTCTCTGACACGGACACCAGCATCATGTTCATGATGCCGATACCTCCCACCAGCAGCGCAATGGATGCGATTCCGCCCAGCATGGTAGACAGCATAGTCTCAATGGTGCTCATGGTGTCCATCAGTGAATCCATGCTGATCACCGTATATGCCTGATCCGCAGTATCTTCATCCGTGCCGAAAATGTCATTCAGCGTTTTCTTCAATTCCTTCTGCAGCTGACTGGAGCTGATATTGTCCTCTGTAAAGTATACACTGACACTGGTCACATTTTTCAGAGAGGACATTTTCAAGGCATTTTTATAGGGTACAATCACCGTTCCCTTGGAGTTTCCTCCCGTCAGAAAGCTGGAGACATTCGTATCCTGTGCCTTGATCCCGATCACCTTATAATGATATCCATTCAGAATGAACTCGGTTCCGATTGTCCCGTTTCCGTTCAGTACATTCTTAATGAAATCAGTATCGACAATGGCAACATTGGTTTCTCCACCCGCTTCCGCCGTGTTAAAAATGCGTCCGGACTGCAGTGTTTCCTGGTTATGCTGAAAATAAACCGCATCTTCACCATCCACTTCTACATTCTTGACCACATTGTTGTCGTAAACAGCTGAAGTAGACAGTGATGCCGAAGGCGCAATGGCATCCACTCCATCCAGGTTCCGGAGAGACTCCAGATCCTTCTCACTCAGGCCATGATGAATCAGCGTACCCTGTGCCGATATGGAAATGGTTCCGGCTCCCAGAGATTCGAATTCACTCATAATGGATCCCGTGGCGCTCTGTACAATGGTGACCAGCCCGATGACAGAGGCAACGCCAATGACAATTCCCAGCATGGTGAGAAACGAACGCATCTTGTTCCCGATAATATTCTGCAGGGCCATTTTCATGCTCTGCCTGATCATTGTAATGCTATGCATCGGCGAGCTCTCCTTCACTGATCCTGCCATCCAGAATCTTCACAATCCGCTTCGCATGTGCCGCGATGTGTGCATCATGTGTAATCATAATGATGGTATTGCCGGCGTCATTTAAATCCTTGAACAAAGAAATGACCTGGGCACCGGTTCTCTGATCCAGCGCACCGGTAGGTTCATCCGCGAGCAGAATCGAGGGATGATTGGAAACCGCACGCGCAATGGCCACTCTCTGCTGCTGACCTCCGGAGAGCTGGTTCGGGTAATTGTCCATCTTATCCGTCAGGCCCACCATCCGCATGACCTCATCCACACGTTCCCGTCTGGCCCGCCCGGACATATTCGCATAGATCAGCGGAAGCTCTACATTCTCCGCTGCTGTCTGCTTTTGAAGAAGATAGTAGGACTGAAAAATAAAGCCGATTTCATTGCCGCGGATGTGCGAGAGCGTCGCCTCATCCATGTCTGCGATGTGTTCGCCATTCAGCCAGTAATCGCCGCTGGTAGGTACATCAAGGCAGCCAATGATATTCATCAGAGTGGATTTTCCGGAGCCGGACGGACCGAGAACCGCCAGATATTCCCCCTGTTCCACCGTAAGATCAATGTTCTTCAGCACATGAACGGTCTCTTCCCCCATGACATAATCCTTGCAGATGTTCTTCATCTGCAGGATAACGCGCCCCATTACTGGGTTCCTCCGCCAGGGCCGCCGTCTGCGGGAGCCCCGCCGGCGTCACCGCCGCCGGGACCGCCCATTTCCATGTTCATCTCTTCCCCGCTGCCATCCATTCCGAACATCATGGAAGAGGCATCCATGGTCGTTGGAGTATTCACTGCATAATAAACCGTGTCTCCGGCATTCAGTCCGCTTGTAATCTCCGTATAGGTTCCGTTGGAGGAGCCGAGCGTAACGGCCTGCTGCACATAAGCTTCTTTTCCCTTCTCGTCCGTTCCCTTCACCAGTACATAGGAAGAACCATCGGAGCCGGTCGAAATCGCATCGCTCAGGACCGAGACGGCATCCTTCGCCTTATTGATCGTCTGACTGACATCCGCCGTCATTCCAACCATGACCGAAGAATCCGGTGTGAACTGAACCTCTACGGAGAAGTAGGCAATCCCATTGTTGGATGATCCCACTGCAGAAACCGAACTTACGGTTCCCTCAAAATCCTTGTTGACCGCATCCACGGTAACCGTGACCTTGTCTCCCTTTGAGAGATTTGATACATCGTACTCACTGACAGAGAGCGCTACCTTCATCTGGTCATAGCTGGTAATGGTTGCCAGCGTAGAGGTGGAGGAAACCTGCGTAATATCACCCACCTTGACGTTCAGGCTGGTCACCGTTCCACTCATCGGCGCCGTAATCACATAATCGGACAGGGAGTCCTTCAGATTATCCAGCTGCAGCTGACTCGTTGTACTGTCGGCATTCGCCTGTGCCTGTTTAATGCCTGTCTGATAATCCTCCAGGGTCTGCTGGGTTGCCCGAACCGTCGCATTATAGGAATCGATGGCATTCAGATAGCTGTTCTGTGCCGTAATGACGGCGTCATATAACTTGGTCAGCTGATTTTCTTCAGTGATCTTCGCCTGCTCATAGCTGGTTTTCGCCTGTTCATAATTGTCCCTGGCCTGCTCTTCACTGAGCTGGGCAGCATCGATCTGCTGATCGGCAGAAAACGAATCATATGTAACTCCGGCGTCGCTTGCCTGCTGCTGGGCATGGGACTTGCTGTCCACAGACTGCTGCGTTTTCAACGCCGCACTTTGTACATTATTGTATGCGTTGTCCATCTGCTGGATCGCAGCCAGAATGGTCTGACTCAGCTGAGCGTTGTTCAGATTGACCTCATCGTTATAAGCTTCCTGTGCGGAAACCAGATTCTGCATCGCGGAATCGATCTGCGCCAGTGCATTCTGTGTGGACTGATCCAGCCCGTCATCCAGATTCTGCTTCAGGTTGTTGTATTTCGACTGTGCCGACTGAATATTAAGAGCATTCGAGGTTGCGGTGGCATTCATGGTTGCCTCCTTCTCACTGATCTGCTCATCAATATTCGATGTATCCAGGCGGGCAATGACGTCACCTTCCTGAACCGTATCCCCTTCCTTGACCAGAACCTCGGTTACCTTCACTCCGGACACTGCAGACATCACCGACTGACTGTCCACCGCCTCAATCGTTCCGGTGTAGGAATTCGTGGTAGAAATATCCCGAACCTCCGCAGTATCTGACTGATACTCAACCGCAGCACTCTGTCTGGCCCGTCGAATGAAAAAGAACGCCACGGCAGCAATCACCAGTCCCGCTATGATGAACTTCATCAGAATGCTCCTGCTGCGTTTTCTCCTCTTCTTCCTGGCTCTTTCCTCCAGCTCCTTCCGGCGCTCCTCTTCATACGGATCGTACTCCTCGTCGTCTGTCTCCGCCTGTGTCTCCTCACTTCGGGAGGCAGAAGAATCCGCCGCTCCGCGGTCACTTCCTGCCGCAGTTTCTTCCATTTCTTCCGGATCATTCTCATCCAGAAATTCATTTTCACTCATGTGCTGCCGAACTCCTTTCTCTTTCCGGTGCTGCATTTCTCCGTTAATTATCTAAAGAACATTTAGAAAACCTTACCACACCGCATTGAAAAAGAGTTCTGTTCACAAAAATTTCATGAATCCTGCGCTTCTTTTTACTTCCTTTTTTATACCCCGCCGAGGCAAAATCCGCGATACCAGAGAGAATTTCGCGAAGGCGAATTCTCTCTGTGT
>DAIMKA010000049.1:0-10798 GCA_036721955.1 Lachnospiraceae bacterium
CGCAGTGGGTTCGCTCCTGACAGGAGAAGATGCCATCGGGCATCTTCGAGTGTACGCAAGGAGAATTTCGCAAAGGCGAATTCTCCGATGCGGGAGCAAACACACGCAGTGGGTTCGCTCCTGACAGGAGAAGATGCCATCGGGCATCTTCGAGTGTACTAAATCTCAAACATCAGGTCTTCATAGGTCGGGAACGGCCATGCATCCTTGTTGACGATGCTCTCCAGGCGGTCGCAGGGCTTACGCAGTGCCGCCATGGCGGGCTTTACCTCGTCCTTGTAGAAGAACGCCCGCTCTTTCCCATCCGGAAGCGCAGAGGCGCTGGCCTCTATCTCACGCAGGTGATCCAGCGCGCGCTGTGCCTGGTCAATCTCGTCCGCAATCGTCTGAAGCTTCTCCGCCTCGGCATTGAAGACGGCTCCCGCCTTCTGCACGGCAATGATGGTGTCCGCGAGATCCTTCTCGTACTTCATGCAGGCGGGAATGATCTGCCGCGATGCCATGTCGATCATCGTCAGCGCCTCGATGTTGATCGTCTTGGCGTAAGTCTCATAGGTGATTTCCTGTCTGGACTCCAGCTCTGTCCGCGTGAAAATCCGGAACCTCTCGAACAGCTCCACGGACTTTCTGGTGGTCAGAACCTCTGCCGCCTCGATCGTGCTCGGGATGTTCGGAAGACCGCGCTTCTTCGCTTCCTCCACCCAGCTCTGGGAATATCCGTCTCCGTCGAAAATAATTCTCTGATGCTCGCTCAGATTCTTCTTGATCAGGTCATGAACAGCCAGTTCGAAGTTGTCCGATTTCTCCAGAATATCCGCGGCCTCGCAGAATGCCTCTGCGACAATCGCGTTCAGAATCGTCGTGGACCCCGCTATGGAATCCGCCGAGCCGACCATGCGGAATTCAAACTTGTTGCCGGTGAAGGCAAACGGTGAAGTGCGGTTGCGGTCCGTCGCATCCTTTGCAATATCCGGCAGTGTCGAAACACCGGTGCGGAGATATCCGCCCTCAATATGATTCTCCGCCGTTCCCGTCTCAACCAGCTGGCGGACCACATCCTCCAGCTGCTGTCCGAGGAAAATGGACACAATCGCCGGCGGTGCCTCATTGGCTCCCAGCCGCAGGTCATTGCCGACATCCGATGCGCTCTGGCGCAGGAGGTCCGCATGCGTGTCGACCGCCTTCAGAATACAGGACAGCACCAGAAGAAAGCGGACATTGCGCTCCGGAGAATCGCCCGGATCAATCAGGTTCACACCGGTATCCGTTGTCAGGGACCAGTTGTTGTGTTTGCCGGAGCCGTTGACGCCGTCAAACGGCTTCTCATGCAGAAGGCAGCGAAGACCGTGGTGATCCGCCACACGCTTCATGGCCTCCATGATCAGCTGATTGTGGTCCGCCGCAAGATTGGCTGTCTCATAGATCGGAGCCAGCTCATGCTGGGCCGGTGCGACCTCATTGTGCTGGGTCTTCGCGGGAACGCCGAGCTTCCACAGCTCTTCGTTCAGATCCTTCATGTATTCTCCGACGCGCTCGCGGATGACGCCGAAGTAGTGATCCTCCATCTCCTGCCCCTTCGGAGCCGGTGCACCGAACAGGGTTCTTCCTGTGAAAATAAGATCCGGCCGCTGCAGGTACTTCTTCTTGTCCACGAGGAAATATTCCTGCTCGGCTCCGGTGGAGGCCGTCACCTTTGTCGCCGTGGTATCGCCGAACAGCCGCACAATCCGCAGTGCCTGCCGGTTGATCGCTTCCATGGAACGAAGGAGCGGTGTTTTTTTGTCCAGTGCCTCTCCCGTATAAGAGCAGAAGACCGTCGGGATGCAGAGCGTCACGCCGGTTCCGGATTCCTTCAGGAATGCGGGGCTTGTCACATCCCACGCGGTATATCCTCTTGCTTCAAAGGTAGAACGCAGTCCTCCCGAGGGGAAAGACGAGGCATCCGGCTCTCCCTTGATCAGGTCCTTGCCGGAGAATGCCGTCACCATGCGGCCTTCCTCGTCCGGCGTGGAGATAAACGAATCGTGCTTCTCCGCCGTAATGCCGGTCAGCGGCTGGAACCAGTGCGTATAATGCGTTGCGCCGTTCTCCATGGCCCAGTCCTTCATCGCCTTGGCCACGACATCTGCGTCCGAGCGGGAGAGCTCTCCCCCGTTGTCGATGACATTCTTCACATTCTTAAAGACGCTTTTGGGAAGGCATTCCCGCATCTTGCTGATGGTGAAGACATTCTTGCCGTACAGCTGCTCCAGTCTGGTTCTTTCTGCTTCCATTCGACATACTCTCCTCTTCTGACAATTCTTTTGTTCGTTTCATTCCCTTGTTCCATTCATCCGCAGAATATCTCCCTTTTCCGCCGGGGCGGAAAGTTCCGCGTAGAGAATCTGCTGCGGATGCGGCGCACTGGTAACCCGCTCTCCCTCTTCGGTGACGAAACCGAGCACCGTTGCCGGAATGTCCCGTCCATCCGGTTTCATGATTTCAATGGAATCGCCGACGCTGAACTTGTTGCGCTGCATGAAGCGGACACGTCCGTCCTTCACATCCTCCACGATTCCGAGCCAGATGGATTCACTCACGTAGGTGTTACTATCATACACCATCGACTCTTCATCCGGTCTCCCATAATAGAAACCGGTTGTAAAGCGCCGGTAGGTGCATTTGCGGATTTCATTCCGGTACCAGTCCATTCTCGAGAGGTATTTCTCCTCGCTTTCATAGAAGTCGTCAATCGCCTGCCGGTAGGTTCTCGCAACCGTCGCCACGTACAGGGCCGTCTTCATGCGGCCTTCGATTTTCAGTGAGCTGATTCCCGCGCGGCACAGATCCGGAATGTGCTCGATCATGCACAGATCCCTGGAATTGAAAATAAAGGTTCCCCGCTCATTCTCTTCGATGGGCAGATATTCGCCGGGACGGGATTCCTCCATCACCGCGTATTTCCAGCGGCAGGGGTGCGTGCATGCCCCATGGTTGGCGTCTCTTCCGGTAAAATAATTGGAGAGAAGGCAGCGTCCGGAATAGGAAATGCACATAGCTCCGTGCACGAAGGCCTCAATTTCCAGATCCTCCGGTGTCTCCTGCCGGATCTGCCGGATTTCCGAAAGGCTGAGTTCTCTCGCGCAGACAACGCGTTTGGCCCCCATCCGGTGCCAGAACCGGAAGGTCCCTGTGTTCGTATTATTGGCCTGTGTGGAAATGTGAATTTCCACATCCGGGCAGTTCTCTCTCGCCAGATCGAACATGCCGGGATCCGCGATCAGGACCGCGTCCGGCCGCAACTCCTCCAGTTCCCGGAAGTATGCCGCTGCCCCCGCAAGATCCGCGTTGTGGGCCAGAATATTCGCCGTCACATGCACTCTTGCTCCATGTGCATGAGCGTATTCAATTCCCTCTGCCATCTCCGACGGAGAGAAATTTCTCGCCTTCGCCCGAAGGCCGTACGCCTCTCCCCCGATATAGACCGCATCCGCGCCGAAATTCACGGCCGTCTTCAAAACCTCCAGATCCTTGGCAGGACACAGAAGCTCCGGCTTCTTTCCGGTCAGATTTGTCTCCATAATTCTTCAATTCGTCCTTTCTTGCATTGTAACGGTTCCGCCCCGACGATTTCCGCAGGGAAATCCGGAATGCATGAAGCAGCTTCCCTATTTTGTCCGGATGCTGAGCGCAGCGCCGTCTCCCTCCTCCAGAAGAAGCGTCTGCAGATCGTCCCTTCCGGTGAGTGCCTGCAGGTACTCCCGCATTCTCTTGTGAATGGTCCGGTCCCGGCGCTTCACCGCAAAGCGGGATTCCAGTATTTCTCCGTCCTTGAAAACATTGTCGGATACAAGGAGCCCGCCCGGTGCAAGGAGCCGGATCACCTCCGGAAGGAAGTGAATGTACTGTCCCTTCGCCGCATCCATGAAAATAAAATCATACGGGTCTTCCAGCCCCTTCAGAACCGATGCGGCGTCTCCCTCCAGGAGCGTAATCTGTCCGCTCCGGCGCCCCGGCATGCGGGAAGGTTCCTCATCAATCATCGCGAAGTGCTCCCTGGCCCTCGCGATGCGCTCCGGGTCCCGCTCAATCGTCGTAACCGAGGCCTTCTCCGGTGCATAATTCAGCATCAGGCAGGCAGAAAATCCGGTGGCCGTCCCCACCTCCAGTATCTTCTCCGGCTTCACAAGCTCCAGAAGAAAACGAAGGAGGCTCTGGGTCTGAGTCCTGATAATCGGGATCCCTTCACCCAGCGCCTCTTTCTCCAACGCATTCAAAAATTCTGTATTTCCCGACGCCATGGATTCGATGAACGTCAGAATCCGCTCTTCTTTTTCGGTATCGATGTCTCTCATTCCGCCTGCTGCCCTTCCTGGCTCTGCTCCAAAGAATCCGACGCGCCTTCTGCCGTGTCCGCCAGGGAGGCATCGGAGGAACTTCCTTCCGCAGAAGCAGCGGTTCCGCTCTGGCCGGATGATGCCGAAGAGGCCTCGCCGGAGTCATTCTTCTCCTTGTAGTTCGCCGCCATCTTCTTGATCATCTCACTGGGCGTCATCTCCGTTGACAGATCATAGGTGCCCGGAACAATCTTTCCGTGATAAGAAGAGAATCTCTCCTGATAGAAGAAGACCTCCGCATCCTTGATCAGTCCCTTCTCCTGCAGAAGCTTCCCGATCTGATTCACCGTCATCCCGTCCGTGATCGTCACCTCGATCGTCTGCCCGCTTCCCTTCTCGTCCACAGCCTTTTCATAGAAAATGTTATAGCCGATCTCATAGGCGCGGTGCGACATACTGACGCAGAACATAATCACCACAATGATCAGAACGATCTTGATCACATCGCCGATCCAGTCCAGGGTTCCCTGTCCGTCCTTCAGATGCGGAACCGGTCTGTGTCCGCGGGCCGGCCCTCCGTAACTGCGCAAAGGACGATCCGCGGCAGAGCGTCCGCGGCCGGACGCCCTTCCGGGTTCTCTTCTGTATTCCTGTTCATACTGGGGATATCTGCCGGATTTCATGAATGTCTTCCTCAAATCTCCATCAGCATCGGAAGGATCATCGGACGGCGCTTCGTCTTCTTCCAGAAGAAGTCGCTCAGAGCCGACCGGACGCTGTTCTTAAGCTTTGCGGGATCATCCTGACCGTGATCCAGGCAGTCCGCCAGTGCTTCCTGCACGACAAGATCCGCCTCCTTCATCAGGTTGTCCGCTTCCTTCATATATACAAATCCGCGGCTCTCAATCTCCGGTCCAGCGGCCAGATAATCGGTGCCCCGCTCCATGGCAAAGGTCACAATGACAATGCCGTCCTCCGCCAGGTGCTGGCGGTCACGCAGAACCGTATTCCCGACATCTCCGACGCCGAGGCCGTCCACCAGGATGGCTCCTACCGGGACCTGTCCCGTCACTTCCGCCACGTCCTGGTTCAGCTCCAGCACATTTCCGGAATGGAGAATGAAAATATCCTCCTTCGGAATGCCCAGTGCCGCCGCCACCTTGGACTGCGCGATCAGATGCCGGTATTCGCCGTGCACCGGAATGGCATACTTCGGCTGCACCAGTGAGTAAATCAGCTTCAGCTCTTCCTGACACGGATGTCCCGAAACATGAACATCCTGGAAAATGACATCCGCTCCCTTCATAAGAAGCTTGTTGATGACGTTGGTCACCGACTTCTCGTTTCCCGGAATCGGGTGCGACGAGAAAATGATGGTGTCGCCCGGACCGACCTTCACCTTCCGATGCTGGTCCTCCGCCATTCTGGTCAGAGCCGCCATGCTCTCGCCCTGAGAGCCTGTCGTGATGATGGTTGTCTTCTCCGGCGGATAATTGCGCAGCTCATCCTCTTCGATCAGCGTGTTCTTCGGCACATTGAGGCACCCGATCGCGCTGGCCGCGGCAATGATATTGACCATGCTGCGTCCCTCGACGGCGACCTTGCGCCCGTACTTATAAGAGGAATTGATGATCTGCTGCACGCGGTCCACATTGGACGCGAACGTCGCAATGATGATTCTCGTGTCCTTGTGCTCCGCAAAAATACGGTCGATCGTCACGCCGACCGTCTTCTCCGACTGCGTGTAGCCCGGCCGTTCCGCATTGGTGGAATCACACATCAGCGCCAGAACGCCGTTTCTCCCCAGCTCCGCAAAGCGCTGCAGATCGATTGCATCGCCGTACACCGGAGTGTAATCCACCTTGAAATCACCGGTGTGCACCACGACGCCGACCGGCGAATAGATGGCGAGCGCCGCCGCGTCCACAATACTGTGGTTGGTTTTGATGAATTCCACACGGAATCGTCCCAGATTGATGGTCTGTCCGAAGGAAACCACAACCCGCTTCGTGGTGTCCATCATCTTGTGCTCCGTAAGTTTGTTCTCAATCAGAGCGATGGTCAGCTTTGTTCCGTAAACCGGAACATTGACCTTCTGGAGAACATACGGCAGCGCTCCGATGTGGTCCTCATGTCCGTGTGTGATGACAAAGCCCTTGACCTTGTCGATGTTGTCCTGCAGATAGGTGACATCCGGGATGACGCTGTCGATTCCGAACATGTCATCCTCCGGAAAGGCGAGACCGCAGTCCACCACAATGATACTGTCCTCATACTCGAAGGCAGTAATGTTCATTCCGATCTGCTCCAGGCCGCCCAGCGGGATGATTTTCAGTCTGGGGCCGGATACCTTTGCTTTTTTTCTAGTTGTTTTCTTCTTTTCCGCCAATTTGTACCAGTTCTTTCCTATGGTTCTCCATATATTCCTGAAGAATCACACTGGCTGCGATCTGATCCAGATACTGCTTGCGGTGCTGTGGCGGGATCTCCATTCTGGCGAGCATTTCATCCGCTTCCACCGTAGTCAGTCTCTCGTCGGACATCACGACAGGCACAGAAGTGCGCCGCTCCAGCCGTTCCTTAAAGGCCAGAGCAGCCTCCGCGCGTTCTCCTACGCTGTCATCCATATTCAGCGGCAGCCCGAGGACAATCAGTCTGACATCATATTCGAGGATCAGCTCCTCAATCCGGACCAGGGTTTTCCTTATCTTTCCCTCCCGGTCACGCCAGATGGTTTCTCTGGGCTGCGCCGTCATCAGAAGTTCATCAGACAGTGCGACTCCAACTGTTTTTGAGCCGTAATCAAGACCCATTACTCTCATTGCTGCAAATTCCATACCGCATCATATCGCGGCTGTGCAGGGATTCCCCTTTTCACAGGTTCCCTGCGGTTCCATGTCACAGGCAGCGCCGTTACGCTTCCTCGTTCCAGTGATTGTTCCGGATGTACGCTTCCAGAATCTCCTCCACCAGCTCATCGCGCTCGACCTTCATGATCAGGCTTCTCGCGCCCATGTAGTTGGTGATGTAGGTGGGATCTCCGGACATGATGTAGCCGACAATCTGGTTGACCGGATCATACCCCTTCTTGGTCAGTGCCTCGTACACGATGGACAGAACCTTTCTGGTTCCGCTCTCCTGATCCGGCTTTACCTTGAAATACTGTGTACTGCTCAAATCTTCTTCGCTGTATCTCTTCATTTCTTTCCTTCCTGTATTGCCCGGCCTGTCCGGAAACCGCGTTCCGGCAAAGCCTGCACCTGTGGTCTCCCCGGCATTCCGGAGCGGCGCAGTTCCCGGCATCTGCCCGGCAATGACTCCTTACGATATGTTCTCCGCGGATACTCCCGCGGCTGCTCACATGAAAACGGTTACAATAAAACCTGATATATCATCATACCCCATTTTACCGTCTCCGGCAATTTTCTCTGTTTTACCCGGACGGATATTCTGTGATTTTCTCCATTCACGCGTTTTCCTCTCCCGTTTCCATAATGAGCCGCATGCCGTCCTCTGAAATTGCCCGGACGGTTCCGTGCACGAGTTCTCCCGCAGAGTGATTCTCCGCCGGAACCAGTCCCTCCACGTACCGCATGGTATGACCGGTAAAATAAGGGATTCCCCCGACCGTCACCGGCTCCTCCAGAAGAATCTCCTCCTCTTCTCCGAGGAAGCTCTCCCGATACTCTCTGGCCTGCCGGTGCGTCAGCTCCAGAAGCACATCACTGCGCTCCGCCTTCTGGGCATCCGTGCATGGATTCGGCAGTTTCTCCGCCACCGTTCCCCTCCGCACGGAATACTTGAACACATGAATCTCATAGAACCGGATCTTTTCCGCAAAGGCCCTGCTCTTCTCGAATTCGTCCTCTGTCTCTCCCTGGAACCCGACAATGATATCCGTTGTGATGGCAGGCCGGTCGTAGAATCTGCGCAGCATTTCCACGCCTTCCCGGTACTCCCTGGCCGTATAGTGGCGATTCATCCGGTGAAGCGTCTCATCGCAGCCGCTCTGAAGAGAGAGGTGGAAGTGCGGACACACCTTGGACAGACGGCTGATGCCCCGCGCAAACGGCTCTGTGATGATCCGTGGCTCCAGAGATCCGAGACGGATGCGCTCAATTCCCGCAACCATCTGAATTCTTGTCAGTAGCTTCAAAAGCTCCGTCTCCGGCTCCAGGCCCTTCTCACGGCCGTAAGAGGAAATGTGAATTCCCGTGAGGACCACTTCCTTCACTCCCTCCTCCGAAAGCCGGCGCACTTCTTCCAGAATCTCTTCCGGGTCACGGGAACGGATCCTGCCCCGCGCATACGGAATGATGCAATAGGAGCAGAACTGGTTGCAGCCGTCCTGAATTTTGATGTCGGCCCGGGTCCTTCCCGGTGTCTTCAGCTGCATGGATTCAAAAGCCGGATGGTCTGTCAGATTTGCCGTCGTCTCCCCGTCCTTCATTCGTCCGTTCAGATAGTCCGTCAGGATCTCCGCGATGCTCCCCTTCCGGTTGTTGCCGATGCACAGGTCCACCAGAGGATCCTCCTCCAGCCGCTTTCGGTCCGTTTCCACGTAGCAGCCCACCGCGACCACCAGTGCGTCCGGATTCGTGTGCTTTGCCCGATGCAGCATCTGCCTGCTCTTCCTGTCAGCAATATTCGTCACGCTGCAGGTATTGACCAGATACAGATCCGCCCGCTCTTCAAAGGGAACGATCTCATATCCGGCACTCCTGAGCTGCTGTACCATGACATCCAGCTCATAGCTGTTTACTTTGCAGCCAAGGTTGTGAACCGCAGCTTTTTTCGCCATAACATAGCCTCGTTTTCATTGACTTTTATACACTTGGTCATTACTATTAACGATGTATAGGACAATTTTTCTGTCCGTTTTCCATCACTCCAAAGAGAATAAAGGGGGTCATTTTTTTGAAAACAGTTAAGATTTCTCTGAACTCC
Organism: Lachnospiraceae bacterium; assembly: GCA_036721955.1. Lineage (GTDB taxonomy): Bacteria > Bacillota > Clostridia > Lachnospirales > Lachnospiraceae > CAG-791. The sequence goes on from DAIMKA010000049.1 coordinate 9,264, forward strand.
ATTGACAAGGTGAAGTCCTTTGTAAACGACATTACCAAGTTCGATTACGATTTCGATCTGGTATCCGGAAGATACGTCATCGACGCCAAGTCCATCATGGGTATCTTCTCTCTGGATCTTTCCAAGCCGATTGATCTGAACATCCACGCAGAGGACAATATTGATCAGATCATGACGGTTCTGAAGCCGTATCTGATCCAGTAAAATGGCGGATGCCGGCTGCTGATGCAGCACCGGATCCACGGTATTTTGACATTTTCTCTTGTCAGGCCAGACGGCCGGTCGCTTCGGGTGACCGGCCGTTTTTGCATGGCCGCATAACCATGTCTGCATGACTGCGGCGGCTGTCCTCACATGCCTTCCTGCAGCGGATCTTCCCGTTCCTTCAGTCTGCGGACACCATCCTGGCCGACGATCAGGATCTCATCCGTGTCCAGCGCTCTCTGAATCATTTCATCTATTTTCTCATCCAGATTGTGCTCATGCTGCTCAATCACGCCCAGAAGCGGCTTCGTCACCGGATGCTTTGCCACGAAAATGGTACAGCAGTCCTCATACGGCTGAATAGAGGTATCATACGTGTCGATCTTCTTCGAAATGGTGATGATGTCTTCCTTATCGAACGCAATCAGCGGGCGGAAAACCGGAAGCGTGCAGACCGCGTTGGTTACGCCAAGGCTTCGGGTCGTCTGCGACGCGACCTGGCCGATGCTCTCGCCGGTAATCAGTGCCTCGCACTCGGTCCTCTTTGCAATCAGCTCCGCAATCCGCATCATGTAGCGGCGCATGATGATCGTCAGCTCATCGTGCGGGCACTTCTCATAAATGTACAGCTGAATCTCCGTAAAGTTGATATTGTGCAGATAAATGGGGCCGGTATATCTGGCCACAATGGATGCCAGGTCGATGACCTTCTGCAGGGCGCGCTCACTGGTATAGGGCGGTGCGTTGAAATACGTCGCATCCAGCTTCAGTCCGCGCTTCGCACACATCCATCCCGCCACAGGGGAATCAATTCCGCCGGACAGGAGGAGCATTCCCTTTCCGCTGCAGCCGATCGGCAGACCTCCCGGTCCCGGCAGAATATGGGAATACAGATAAATCCGCTCGCGGATTTCCACATTGAGAAGGACCTCCGGCGTATGCACATCCACATGCGACTCCGGATAACGTGTCAGAATCTCTTCTCCGATCTCCGCGTTCAATTCCATGGACTCCATCGGATAGCTCTTCGCAAGGCGTCTCGTATGGACCTTGAACGACACTGCGCGGTTTTCATACTCCACGCCGAAGAAGTCTCCTGCTGCCTTCCGGAGCTCTTCCACCGGAACCACCGGCATGATAACCGTCGGGCAGATTCCGACAATGCCGAACACATGGCTCAGATTCTCCACCACCTCGTCATAATCATACTCACTCAGGCAGTTGACAAAAATCCGTCCGCTTGTCCGGTCAATCGTAAAATGCCCTTCGCACCGCTTCAGCGCAATCCGGATCTGATTGATCAGCTGCTCCTCGAACAGGCCGCGGTTCTT
>DAIMKA010000050.1:0-9313 GCA_036721955.1 Lachnospiraceae bacterium
TTGTTCCAAGCGAAAGAATCACCTTGCACGAACATCCTCACGGCTTTCTCCGGTTCTTACAATACCTTCCTCAACTATTATAATCTTTACCATAGGCAAAACAATGGATTGTTCTTCATTCTGTCATTCTTTTCTCATATGCTTCCCATTCTTTCCTCATATTGGCAGATTGAATTCTTCGGCGCTAAGATGGGGATTGAAAAGTGCATGCGATCGGTGTGTATCTGTCACCGGAAAAATCGCGGATTTTGCCTCAGGGAGGTATATTTATGAAGATCGTCATTATCGGTGCAGGCGCCATGGGGTGCCTTTACGGAGCATATCTGAGCAAACACAATGATGTCGTGATGCTGGACAGCTATCAGCCCCAGGTTGACGCCATCAATGAACACGGCATTCGCGTCCTGGAAGAAGACGGCAGCGAAGTGACCTACGATCACGTGAGCGCCGCGCTCTCCGGGGAATACCGGGAACCTGCTGACCTCGTCATTGTCTTCGTCAAGTCCACCTTCTCCGAGGATGCTCTTCGCGCGAACCGCAGGCTCTTCGGAGATCACACACTCGTCATGACCCTGCAGAACGGAGCGGGGAATGACCGCAAAATCGCACAGTACGTGGACAAGAAGAACATCATCATCGGAACCAGCAAACACAATTCCGTCAACCTGGGCGGCGGTATGGTCCGCCACAGCGGCCACGGCGTCACAACGATCGGCAGCAACCTGAAAGAGAATGCAAACCTTTCCATCATCAGGGATCTTCTGGAGGAAAGCGGTTTCCTTGCTGAGATCACCAATGACATTCAGAGGATCATCTGGAGCAAGCTGTTCGTAAACCTCTCCATCAACACCTTCACGGCGATCACAAGATCCCCGATCAGCTCCATGATCGACAACCGGTATGCATGGGATTTTGCCGAGAAGATGATCTGCGAGGCCGTCAATGTGGCCGAGGCAGACGGAACACACTTCTCCTACATGGAGGTTCTGAACATGGTGCATCACGTCTGTGAGGATGCGGGGAAGGGCTATTCCTCCATGTCGCAGGACGTCATGCACTGCCGACGCACCGAAATCGACGCCATCAACGGAGCCATCGTCGAGCAGGCGAAGCTCTATAACGTGCCGGTTCCGTACAACTCACTGATTGTGGATCTGATTCACGCCATTGAGGGCTCCTATAAGTACCAGGAGAAGCAGTAGCCTTCATCCTTTTCCTGGAAATGCCCGGTATTCCGGAGCTTCGTCTTCGATTATCAATGCGTTTTGCCAGAGGACACGTGAGGTTTTCCCGGAGACAGACGCCGGGAGAAAAGGAAGACAAAAGAGAGGCTGCGAGATCATCCGCGCGGATGGTTTCACAGTCTCTCTTTTTATGATTGCGTTATGATTGCGGATCCTGCCCGAGAATTTCTCCGAGCATCTTTTCCAGTTTTTTGAGATCCACCGGCTTGGACAGGTGTCCGTTCATGCCGCTGGCAAGCGACCGTTTCACATCCTCGTCAAACGCATTCGCACTCATCGCAACAATCGGAAGCGTTCTGCAGTCATCCCGCGGAATTCTCCGGATTTCTCTGGTTGCCTCCAGACCATCCATGACCGGCATCATGATATCCATCAGGACCAGATCGTAATGGCCCGGCCGTGCCTTCACGGCTTCCACCGCTTCCTTTCCGTTTCCGGCCTCTTCCACCCGCATTCCGTAATCTTCCAAAAGCGTGTGAATAATTTCCATGTTCAGAGCGTTGTCTTCTGCAACCAGTACCGTTTTGCCCTTCAGATTGACGGTCTTTCCGGAGTGCGTCTCCTCCGTCCCTTTCTCAATCGGTGCAAGCTCCACTGTGAAGCGGAAGGTGCTCCCCTCATCCGGCGCACTCTGCAGCTCAATGCTGGAATCCATCATATGAACCAGACTGCTGCAGATGGCGAGACCGAGGCCCGTTCCCTGCCTTCTCGCACTCTCCGAGTCATCCGCCTGCTCAAAGCTCTGGAAAATCAGCCTCTGCTTCTCCGCGGGAATTCCGATTCCGTCATCCCTCACCGCGAAGCTGACACGGGACTTCCCTTCTGCTCCCTGCTCCTCTCTCACCGTGAGCCAGATGTGTCCGCCCGCATTGGTATACTTCACCGCATTGCTGAGAAGATTTACCAGCACCTGATTGATCCGGAGTTCGTCGCACAGGAACCAGTCATGCACCAGATCAATTTCCGGAAAATACCGGAGATCCTTCTCGGCCAGTCTGGCCTCCATGATGGTTTCCAGATTCTCCACCGTTTTCCGGAGATTGCAGCTGCTGCAGACCAGACGCATCTTTCCGCTCTCGATCTTGGACATGTCCAGAATATCGTTCAGAAGGCCGAGGAGATAATTGGAAGAGCTCTCAATTTTGCGGAGACAGTCGGTTCTTCGTTCCTCACTCTGTCCGCTGCGCAGGGCAATCTCCGTCATTCCGATGATCCCGTTCATCGGTGTCCGGATCTCATGCGACATCCGGGCAAGGAAATCCGATTTGGCCTGTGCCGACAGATCATGCCGCTGCAGGTTAATGCGGTTCTGAATGATTGTGCTGATTTCCTCCAGGCGCTTCTGCCGGTTGATGTCCCGGAACACCTCCTGATCCACGCCAAGGAAAATCAGACTTCCCGTATAGTGGCCGTTATCTTCCATGTGATAAAGGAATCCGGTCCGCCGGTTCAGGAATGCTCCCAGTGCAGGATCGCTCCACTCTTTTTCGGAAATCGGAAGGAGCTTCTGGAGAACTCTCCCTTCCGCATACGCCTGATATTTGGTTCCGGTGCAGTGAAGGATCGGGTCCTTCTGCCCGGCGTCCCTCTTCCAGCGGTAAGTCACCGAGCTGGACAGATAATCGCGGTCGAAATGCGTCACAATCACATTGTCCAGCGGGCCATGCTCCCGCAGCTTCAGGGCGAGAACATCCATGACCACATGGATGTCTCCGTTCCGGTCGAACAGATTCAGGGCAAGAGAAGGAACGCTCATCTGACGGATCCGCGCGAAGGATTCCGTCTCCCGGATGCCGCTCCGGACCGGCATTTTCCTCTCGCTCTCCGAAAGCCGTTCATACAGGATGACATCTTCCTTCCGCCTTGCCGCTGTTTCCAGTGCAAGCTCCGCACGGTCAATTCCGACCGAAAGTTTCCCGTCCTCTGCAAGCCCGGCAACGCCGCAGGATAAATGCAGCACCAGATAGTTCTCGTCCGTGATTTCGGAAAAACTCCGCCCCGCCTTCATCAGAACCGGCCGCACATTCTCCGGCTCCATTCCCGCCAGCCACAGGAGAATCCGGTTCTCTCCTGCCCGCACATACAGAACCTCCGAGGACAGCATTTCCCGGCAGCATTCCAGAAGTTTTTTCCCGAGCTGTTCCAGCAGGATCTCTTCAAAGGCAAGGCCGTACTGCTCTGCAATGGAGGTCAGGCGGTCCACACTGACCAGAGCCAGCGCACCCGAAGGCCGGATCTTTCTGCTGGTCTTGATGGCTTCCCGCCCATAGCCAAGACGGTAAAAGGACGTCACCGGATCCAGAATCTGCTTGTTGCGCTGCGCTTCCTCGAGAAGCTTCTGCTGCTGAATGCTGTGCACGCAGCCGACGATCCGGTTGAATTCCCCGTTCTCATCCTGCATCAGGCTTCCGGACAGATGTACCCAGACATACGGTTCCTGCGCGCTCTCCCGGAGGCGGAACTCTGCGTCCAGTCTGGCGTCCCCGGAGCGGATCGCCTCATAAAGCGTTTTCACATCCTCCGGATGAATGTAAATATTGCCCGGCCGGTCCAGAAATTCCGGATGCTCACTGCAGTCCCAGACACCGTCGTTCTTCCTGCTGTTGACGATCTCAAGCTGCCTGGTTTTCCGGTTGAAGGTGAAGAACATATCCTGTGTGCTCTCCACGGCAATCCGGTATTTCTCCTTTTCCTCCAGAAGATGATCCTCTGTCTTTTTCTGCCGGTCCGTCAGGTTCTCAATGACATCGTGCAGTTCATCAATTTCCAGAATATTCGCGGTCCGGAAATTCCGGATTCCCTCTACGCCGCCGCGGACGCTCTCCATCAGACGATAGACCGGCTTTGTCACATAGCGGCTCAGGATCAGCATACAGACGCTTGCGAATACCAGACTGACCGCAATCGCGGTCAGCATTCTCCGATACAGGCCGGTTCCGAGACCGTAAACCGAATTCTCACTCACAAAGCCGCACAGCACCCATTTCGTATCGGAATACGGCACATGATTGCTGTAAATATCCAGTTTCATGGGAATGGCATAGATCCCCTGATTGCCGACCTTTGCTCCCTCCACCCGGTAAAAGGAGGAAGATGTTCCCTCACTGGTCAGTGTCAGTCCGTCTCTGCCGCGCACCGCCGCATCGTATAGTGCTCCCTTCCCGGTCATGGCCTCATAACTGCCGTTGCCATGATCGATCAGGAGAGCGTAGCCGGCATTCATGGAATTGTCCAGATCCCGGACAGAGAAATAATCATCCAGAAGGTCCATGGAAATCTCAACGCCGAGGACGCCGTAAACCGTGTCCTTCACCTTCAGCGGAACCGAATAGGTGATCATCCTGTGATTGTCCATTCCGTGATTTTCCAGAACGAACGGTTTGGCCCAATATCCCAGCGCAGTCATGCTGGAGTCCTTGTGCGTCAGCGCCGCCAGATACGGCTGATAGAAGAAATCATCAGCCTCCTGTACACCGTTCCCGAGGAAGTGGAAGTCCGTCGTCCAGGACGAATCCAGGGAAATGGACATGCTGTGTGAGAGCTTCTTCGCCCCACGCTCCATCAGAAGGTCCGTGTTGGTCGCCGTCTTGTTCTGTGGGTCCGAATCACGGATGAAAAAGCCGTGATAGGCCGCACTCTCATCCGTCGGCTGATCATTGGCCAGAATCAGAAAAAGGCCGGAGGTCGTATTGTACTGCAGATTGTCCACCATCTCCGGAAAAACAACGCTCAGATATTCCTGCTGAACTTCATCCGAGGAGAGAAATTCCTCTTCCGTCATCCCGTGCTTCTCCAGAACCTTCAAAAGATCCGCCGAGAGCTCGTCGCTGCTGCGGTAAACAGAGCGCCACTTCTCCACCATCTCATTTTCAAGGACGACCTGCGAATTCTCCACCACATGCGTATCCATGCGGATGGTGTTTTCCTCCAGACTGGATTTGACTCCGCTGAGAACAAGCGTCAGAAACGGCAGTATTCCCTGAACGAATACCACCATCAATATGGGGATCAACACGATCTGGAATAAGGTTTTCTTGCGTTTCACGTCCTGCTCACCTGATATCCTGTCCGCTTTCCGGCTTGTTCACCCTTCTTGGAAATTTTCCCGCTCTCCGGCTTGTTCGCCTTTCCCGGAAGTTCGGACCGTTTTCCTGCCTGCCCTTTCGTATTGTCCGGCATTTTTTCTTCTGAATCTGCCTGCGCTGCAGATGATCCGCGTCAGATTCTTTTACTCTGTTTATCCCGCAATGGCCTGATTCAGCGCATCGCAGAAGCCCTCGTACCATTTCTCAAATGCCTCGTCTGAAATGTACGGGCTGACCGCCTCTTCCCGGGACGTTCCGTTTGCAACCGCCTCATCGATGGCTTCCTTATCGGCCCTGGCCTGATCCGACAGGTTGTACTCCAGAACCTTGCGCGCACTGTATCCGTTCTCAAAGCTCTTCGTGGTGTAGAACTTCGTGGTACCAAAATTGTCCAGCGTATTTTTCAGGCAATCGTATGCCTTGGGATTCATATCAATCTGATTGTCCGCAATCACCTGATCCAGGGCTTCCATGCTGTTGGATTCCTTGCGGACCGGAAGATACCCCGACTCACATACGAACCGCAGATTCTGATCCTTCTGGGTGAACCACTTCAGGAACTCGCAGGCCGCATACTCATGCTGCTCATCCGACTTCGTCACTGCCATGCCGGCGCCCTGCTGCACCTTGTAGTTCTCGCCGCCCTCGAAAATTGGTGCGCTCTCCACCATGTATTCGATCGGATAGGACGTCTCTTCGGTCTCTACATTGTCCGGGAAATAGAACGTGGAAGACGTTGATCCGGTGTAAGCCAGGATATCTCCCGTCTTGATATCGTCCGAGCGGAACTTCCCGTAAGCTCCGAAATATCCCTTTACATAAGGAACATAGTAATTCTCCCAGAGACGCTTCACCTTGTCCTTGTCCGGCTGTGCCGTTCCCTTGCCGTCCTTCACGGAGAAAATGTCCGTTCCCATCTGCTTCATCCCGATCACGAAGTAATTGGCCATGGAATCTCTTCCATAGAATGCCTTTCCGTCATCCGGAACATCCGGCGTTTGGGCATCGGTCCACTCGTAGTACTTCTCCGCCACCTTCACAACACCCTCGATGGTTGCAAGATCCGCCTCCGTCACACCGGTCTCTTTGGCAAAAGGCTCCCAGTCGGTTTTGTTGACCATCATGATCTCCGTGGACTTGGCGACAGGAAGAAGATACAGTGCTCCATCGTCGTTAAAATATCCCTCCTGCACATAAGAATCCACGTATTCCGACAGCTCATCCTGGGTAAAATACTGCGTAAGATCGGTCAGCTTTCCCTCCTTCTGCACGGCATAGGCCGTATCTGCGTAGGAGGAGAAAATATCCGGAAGGTCCTGCGCACCCACTTCCTCATTCAGCGAGCTGTTGACGGCCTGCTCCAGATCCGACACCGAGCCATAGCTGTAGCCTTCAATATAGATGCCTTCCTTCTGGCCGACCGTGGAATTGAATTCCTCCAGCAGCTGATCGAAGGTTGCCTGCTGGGTTCCGTTGTAATAATGCCATACGGTAAGAGAGACCGGATTGTTGGGATCCAGCTTCACCTTTTTTCTGCCGTTCTCCGACTGCGATCCGCAGCCTGCCACACCTGCTGCCATCGCCATCATCAGCATGATCGCCGTCAATCTTCGCTTCTTCATCCGATTCTCTCCCTCATTCTCTCCGCAAAGTCCGCAACTGTCCGGTTCTTCCGTCATGCTCTGACGGAATGCTCGTATGCAGCTGGCCGGCTGCTGATTTTAATCCCGGCTGCTTTGTAAATTCACCCGCCAGGCAAAATTCCGATTCCGAACATACTTAAGATAAGTGTACTGTCTGCTTATCGGATGCGCAATCGGAAAATGAAAGAGGGAACTTTAAAAAAATTTTCCTGCCCGGTCTTTTTTGCTTGCTCTTTTTGTATAGCCACGGTATAGTTTCTATATCAGAATTCGGATTGTTATCTGATTCTTTTCCGTTCTGACAACAGGAGATGCCCCTCCTTCCAAGCGTGGCAGTTTTAACAGCAGGAGATGCCCCTCCTTCCAAGCGCGGCGATTTTAACACCAGGCGAGTATTTCTCGCCTTTCTTTATCCTATCCATATTTATTCTCAGATTTATCTTCAGGTTTTCTTATGCTTGCACTGTACACGGTATCCGATGCTTATATTCATTATTTGCGTACGAAAAATGGAATTTCACATGTCTATGACAATAAAAATACACCCGGTTCTCACGGACGCAAATACCTCGGTGTCATGATCCGGATGGGTACGGTCCATTACTTTGCTCCATTATCTTCTCCCAAGCCAAGTGACTATCTGCCTGATGGAACAATCCGGGATTCCAATATTTCTGTTTTCAGAATGACGAAAAAGGTACACGGAAAGCCGGTTCTTCTCGGTACAATAAAAATCCTGAATATGATCCCAGTTCCGGATTCGGAACTGTGCTATTACGATCTGCAAAATGAAACGGATCTGAACTATCGAAACCTTATTGAAAATGAGCTTCGTTGGATTGAGCATAATGACACAAGAATTCTCAAAAGCGTGTCTATTATTTATAATATGAAAATTCACGAAGAGACACGCCGCACCTCTAAAAATGCCCGACTTCTCGATGCCATTCTCCCCTTTCCGAAATTAGAGCAGCTTTGTACTGACTGGGCTGCCAATCATCTACGGGAATGATATTCTCATTGTTTATTTGATTTTATATTTTCACAAAGGTTACGGAAGCATCCCTTGTCCCAGATACTTCAGTGCCATCTCCTGGAGCTTCTGATACTCTTCCGGGGTGAGCTCCTTCGCGGCCGTCTCCGCGGCTCCCTGCACATTGCCGCTCACCACCTGTCCGGTGATGTCAGCGACCGTGGATCCATCCATATGATTCTCCACGATACCCGTCAGCGTCTCCTTGTCCTCCGCCGACATCGAATCCAGTCCCTGCTGAATCTGCTGTTTGACAGCTTCCTCGGAGATGGCTCCTCCCGATGCCGCCGCGATCTGGCTCGCCGCGCTGTCCGCTGCGGTTTCCATGATCTGCGTGCCGACCTCCTGCACCACCTGATGCTTCAACGGGCCCGCATGCCATAACAGTGCGGCTCCCGCCACCAGAACAATCAGAAGCGTGACAATAAAATTACGAACCGGATGTGATTTCCGGTATCTTCGATATCCTCTGCGTCTCATTTTCTCACCTGTGCATCCGCTCTTTATTGCTTTTACTTACGTGTCAGATTTTTTATACACTTATATTGATAGAAATGATGCAGCTCCCACGGCAGCCTTCCGACTTCATCGATGCGGGTGCATCAGTTTTCTTCGTCTTCCAGCTTCAGGTCGCCGAAATTAAACACATCTCCCATGGAGAACACCAGCGGATTCTCCTTCTCGCTGATAAGCGCCTTCAGCTTGCGGAACATCTGCTCGTCCAGCGACTGGCGGTAGAGATTAGCCGTATTGCGGGCATCCACCAGACCGTCATGCGCCCTTCCGTCAAAATCCAGTCCGCCGAGTCCCACGGCCTCTTCCAGTTTGATCGGATGCTTGATTCCGACCAGGCGGCTGAACTGCTTCTGAAAATCCTGCCAGTGATGCAGCATATAGTTCAGGCTCTCATCTGCCTTGATCCCCTTCAGTCTGCACTCACCTCGAATCTGGCTGAGATCCGTCTTGCTCCAGGAATACACTGTGTAGTCCTCCCCACACCAGTCCACGAAGCGCCGGAGCACATTCGGGAAGACATCCGCTCCCGCCAGCATCTGCGTGGTAATGCCCGTCAGCTCCTCATAGCGCGGCAGGACCGTCTCACTGTAGAGCGGTTTTACATATTCGCAGAAAGAGGCGGTCTCCCGACAGTCTTCATCCAGCTTCACCGCCCCGACCTCAATGGTCTCGAACTTGAAAATATTCCGTTCCTGCACATACTCCGGTCCGACCGGGTGCATCTCCAGATCCACAAAAACTCGGTTCATCGTTCTCCCCCACTGAGGCAAAATCCGCGATACCAGAGAGAAT
>DAIMKA010000050.1:9323-10672 GCA_036721955.1 Lachnospiraceae bacterium
GTTTCAAACTTATACCCCACAGAGGCAGCCGGTGCGCCAGCACCGATGCTGCAGTTCTGCTTTTCGGTTACGGCTGTCGCCTCAGCTCCAGAAGCCCTGTCCCAACCGCAATGGCAAGATCCAGCTTCCGCTGCACTCCATCATCGAATTGTATCATAATCCGCTTTTTCTTTTCATCCAGCTTCAGAATATCCCCGCTTCCGTACCGCGCATGAATGACACGCCGGTGCCCTTCACGGACCTTTTCGCAGAATTCATGGACTACCAGAGAATCCGGCTCCTTCCGGGCTACGTTTTCTGAATACCTGGCCGATCCGTATCTGTCATGCCCGAATCCGTTCTTCTGGACAGGCATCCTGCCTCTTCCATAATCGGATTGATTTTTCCCTGCGTTTTTCTTTCCAAACTGTTCTTTTCCCTGGACACGCGACGGTGAATGCGGCAGCAGTTCGTCCGCAAATACCGAGCCCTGCGGAAGCTTCAGGATCGTCAGTTCATTCCTCGCTCTCGTAATTCCGACGTAGAAAATACGCCGCTCTTCCTCGAAGGCAGAAAGCTCAGCTTTTTGTTTCGCACTCTGCACCTGCGCCCCTCCCTGAAAGGAGCATTTTCCGTTTTCTCCTTTCCCGGAAGAATACGGACGGGATGCAGCCCCTGGCCCGGCGGTCCTGCCCCTGCCTTGTCCCATCTGCTCCGGCGGCAGGACTCCCGGGAACACACCGTCTCCCACATCCATCAGGAACACCCGGTCATACTCGAGGCCCTTGCTGGCGTGTATGGTTGACAGGAGAAAGCCGCACTGCGGATCATAGTCCTTCTCACGAATCGTGGTCTGCAGCACATCCATCCGCCGGAGAAGGCTCTCCATCGACGGTTCGCTCTCAGCCAGAACTTCCAGAAGGTCCAGCTTGCCGCGTCCAAGGCCCATCCGTTCCAGATAGGCACCGTAGCCCAAAGGACCATCAATCAGCTGCAGTGCCGTCAGGGCCGGCCCGTGAAGGATCCGGTCCGCATGACGCAGCACCTCCCGGACCGCCTTCCGGACATACTCCGGCATTCCAGGCTGACGCAGAAGCGAGGTCAGGATATTTCTCTGATTGGACGCTCCATCCTTCCCATCCGGTGCCTTCACATTCTGCGATGTCCCGGAGTTTTCCTGTCGTTCTCCTCCCATCAGGCGTGTTCCGGTCTCCGATGTCTGCACATTCCGGCATGCTTCGAGTGCAGCGGTTTTGCCGGATGCGTCAGCACCGATGCTACAGTTTGAAAGTGACCTGTCGATGCCACTTTCAAGCTTATACCTCGCTGAGGCAAAATCCGTGAAAACGGTTTTGCCGAATGCGGCAGCC
>DAIMKA010000051.1:0-10652 GCA_036721955.1 Lachnospiraceae bacterium
CACCAGGAAAGCCGGTCCTCCGAAGCCATATTGTAGACCGGGACGATCACGGACAGCCGGCAGGGCTGCATCTCCTGTTCCGGATGTGTACAGAAAGCCGGCCGGGAACTTTTCCCCGACCGGCTTTGCACTGTTTCGTTGTGCGCAGATGAATTTCCGGTTTCTCTCATATCTTCTGCCGCACCCCCGTTCAGATTCTGTAATACTCCGCAATTCTGGTCACTGCCGTGATCACGTCCTCCACATCCTGATCGCTCATCGCATAGTAGAGCGGAATGGTCAGCATGCGCGAATACAGGAGCTCCGCGTTCGGGCACAGGCCCCTCGGATATCCGAGCTTCTCGTAATATGGGAAGGTATAGACCGGAATGTAGTGTACGTTGCAGATGATGTTCTCTTTCCCCATCGCGTCGAAGAACCGGCGCCTGTCAATGGAAATATGTTCCGGATTCAGCTGCAGGATATAGAGATGCCGGACGGTATCGGATCCTTCCGTCTCCTTCTGCACGATGATTCCGGGAAGCTTCGAAAACGCCTCGTCATAGCGGCGGACAATCTCCTTCTTGCGGGCTGCAAACTGCGGGAGCTTGTCCAGCTGACTGCTGATGATGGCCGCCTGCATGTCCGTAATCCTGTAGTTGGGCGCCAGCGCAATCTGCTCATAGTACCAGGGACCATCCGGCGTGTGCTCCATCAGAGAAGGATCTCTCGTGATGCCGTGCGTGCGGTACAGAAGAAGCTTCTCGTAATAGTCCCGGCTGTTCGTTACCACGGCGCCGCCCTCTCCGCCGGTAATCGTCTTCACCGCGTGGAAGGAAAGCGTTGTCATATCCGCAATGCTGCCGTTCGGCCGTCCCTTGTACGTTGTGCCGATGACATGCGCACCATCCTCAATGTATACGAAGCCGTACTGCTCCTTCAAGGCAAGAAACGCGTCCTCATCCACGGACTGGCCGCCGAAATCCACGGCGACCACGGCCCTGGTCCTCGGCGTAATGTGCTGCTCCACCGAAGCCGGATCCAGATTGTAGGTGTCCGGAAGAATGTCCGCAAAAACGGGCTTCGCTCCCACATAAAGAGCGCAGTTTGCCGATGCGGCAAAGGTGATCGGCGTTGTGATCAGCTCATCACCCTCTCCAAGACCTGCCGCCATGCAGGCAAGATGGAGTGCCGCCGTTCCATTGGAGCACAGAACGGCATAGCGGGCCCCCGTCACACGGCAGAGCTTCTCTTCGCACTCTGCAATGTGCGGTCCTGTCGTCAGATAATCGCTCTTTAACACCGCAACCGCCGCGTCAATGTCCGCCTGATCGATGTACTGATGGGAATAATATAATTTTTTCTGGCGGACCGGCTGACCGCCCTCAATTGCCGGAACTGTCTTCATATCCATGTTCATTTCTGTCCGCTCAGTGCTCTTCCACCGTCTTCAGAAGTGCACGAATCTGCTCCACCGAGAGCCATTCCTTGTTGCTGCCGGAGGAATAAACAAAGCCGTCTTCCACGGCCTTGCCCTGCGGATCCCGCACCTGACGGTCATTGTAGGTGATCTGCGGATAGATGATATAGTTCTTCTCGAATTCCAGTGTATTCGGCGCATCCTCTGCCGTCACCATGACCTCATGAAGCTTCTCTCCGGGACGAATGCCGACCTCCACGGTCTTGCAGCCGGGAAGAAGAGCCTCCGCCAGATCCTTCACGTAGAAGGACGGAATCTTGGAAATAAAGGTCTCGCCGCCCTTTGCCTCTTCCAGCGCCTTGATCACGAGCTCGACGCCCTGATCCAGACTGATCCAGAAACGGGTCATCCGGTAATCCGTAATCGGCATCGTGGTCTCCCCCCGCGCAATAAGGTCGCGGAAGAACGGAATGACCGAACCGCGGCTTCCCGCCACATTTCCGTAGCGCACGACCGAGAAGGAGACATCCTTGCTGCCCGCATAGGCATTCGCCGCGATGAAAAGCTTGTCGCTGACCAGCTTCGTGCCGCCATAGAGATTGACCGGATTCACCGCCTTATCCGTAGACAATGCGACAACCTTCTTCACGCCCTGATCGAGCGCCGCGTCGATGATGTTCATCGCGCCGTGCACATTGGTCTTGATTGCCTCCGAGGGGTTGTACTCGCAGGCCGGAACCTGCTTCAGCGCCGCCGCGTGAATGACATAATCCACTCCCTCCATTGCGCGCTCCAGACGCTCCTTGTCGCGCACATCTCCGATGAAAAAGCGCATAATCTGCGCGTTCTCCTTGTAGGGAGACTCGTTGGCCATCAGAAACTGCTTGAACTCGTCTCTGGAATAAATAATCAGCTTTTTCGGATGATAATGCTCCAGAACATATTTGGTGAAGCAGTGCCCGAAGGATCCGGTTCCTCCTGTAATCAGGATGGTTTTATCGTCCAGTAAATGCTTCTCTGCCATAGGTATTTCAGTTTCCTTTCTTCATCTGTTTTTCATAATAATCGTTCAGTTTGTTGAACGTATCATCATCAATCACATGCTCGATCCGGCAGGCCTCATCGGCAGCCGTTTCCTCACTGACACCGATGGCGATCAGAATCTTGCGAAGGAGCTTGTGACGGGAATAAATCCGTTCCGCGATCACCCGTCCCTTCGGAAGGAAGGTAATGTAGCCGTTTACGTCCATTTCAATATAGCCGTTCTCGCGCAGCTTCTTCATCGCGATGCTGACGCTCGGTTTGGAAAAGCCCATTTCATTGACAATGTCGATGCTGCGGACATACGGGTTTCTCTCTTCCAGAATCAGTATTGTTTCCAGATAGTCTTCTGCAGACTCGTGAATTTCCATGTTCCTGCCCTGCCCCAAAATTAAAACTCAATCACCAGTCCGCCGTAGGCCGGCATATCAAACGCAATGTACTGCGGCTTGTAATCACAGTCTCCCTTGACCGCCTTCAGAACCTTCGGCACGTTCGAGCCCGCTCCGCCGAATTCCGGATCGGTGCTGTTCAGAAGGACCTTGTAATTCCCCATTGCGGGTACGCCCAGCCGGTAGTCCTTATACTCCACCGGCGTCATGTTCAGAATGAACATGATCCTGCGGTCATCCGAACCGCACTTGCGGAAGAAGCTGTAAATGCTGCGGCTCTTGTCATCGGCATTGATCCACTCAAAGCCGTCCCAGCTGTCATCAATTTCATACATGCAGGGATACTTGCGGTAAATCTTCAGAAGCTCCGCATAATATTTCTGCATTCCGGCATTCAGCTCATTCTGAAGAAGGAACCAGTCCAACTCCCTTGCTTCGCTCCACTCCCGCTCCTGGCCGAATTCCTGGCCCATGAACAGAAGCTTTTTGCCGGAGTGTCCCATCATGAAGGTATAGCCGAGACGAAGGTTTGCGTACTTGTCCACCGGATAGCCGGGCATTTTCTCCACCATCGAGCACTTGAGGTGAACCACCTCATCATGAGAAAGCGGAAGAATGTACTTCTCCGAGCTGTTGTAGCTCATCGCGAAGGTCATGCTGTAATGCGAGCCGCTGCGCATGATGGGATCCAGCTTCATGTACTCACAGAAATCATGCATCCAGCCCATATTCCACTTAAAGGTAAAGCCCAGTCCGTCTGTCCCGATCTCGCTGGTCACCTTCGGCCATGCGGTGGATTCCTCCGCAATGGTCATAAATCCGGGATACGAACCGCGCACCACGGAATTCATGTGCTGGAAGAATACGATGGCATCCAGGTTCTTGTTGTCACCGTACTTGTTGGGAAGCCATTCGCCCTCCTTCTTGCCGTAGTCCAGATACAGCATGGAGGCAACTGCGTCCACCCGGATTCCATCCACGTGGAACTCACGAATCCAGTAAAGGACATTCGCAATCAGGAAGTTCTTCACCTCCGGCTTCGCCAGATTGAAGATCTTCGTTCCCCAGTCGGGGTGCTCACCTCTTCTCGGATCCGGATCCTCATAGATGCACTTGCCGTCGAAGCAGGCAAGACCATGCTCGTCCGGGCAGAAGTGAGCCGGAACCCAGTCCAGAATGACACCGATGTTGTTCCTGTGCAGTGTGTCAACCAGATACATGAAGTCCTTCGGGCTTCCGTAGCGGGAGGTCGGCGCATAGTAGCCGGTCACCTGATACCCCCAGGAGCCGTCAAAGGGATGCTCCAGAATCCCCATCAGCTCAATGTGGGTAAACCGCATTTCCTTCAGATAATCCACAAGGCGATCCGCGAATTCCCGGTAATTGTAGAACCCATCGCCGCCGTCCGGATGCTTCATCCAGGAGCCGATGTGGCACTCATAGATCGCAAGGGGTTCCTGGAAGACGTTCTTCTTCTCACGGGCCTCCATCCATTTCGAATCGCCCCATTTATAGCCGGAAAGGTTCGTTGTGCGGGAAGCGGTTCCGGGACGAAGCTCCGCCGCGTTCGCGTACGGATCGGCCTTGTAGAGCTTGCGGCCCTCCGGCGTATAAATCAGATATTTGTACAGTTCATTCTCCCCGACTCCCGGAATAAAGCAGGTCCAGATACCGATCTCTCCGATCTTCTCCATGGCATACTGGTCTTCGTTCCATCCGTTGAAGGATCCGATGACATGAACCGCGGCCGCATTCGGTGCCCACACTGCGAAGAACATTCCTTCCACGCCGTTTTCCACCGACGGATGTGCGCCGAGCTTTTTGTAAATATCGTAATGTGTTCCCTGGCCGAACAGATAGCAGTCATCCTGCGAGATGAAAACGCGCTGCTCTTCCTGCGGCTTCTCTTCTTTCTTCGGCTTCGGTACTCTCGTCTTTCCGGATTCCGATACTGCAGCCGCCATCTGCGCAGCTGCCTTTGCCATTCCGGTCTTTGCCTTTTTCCTCTTTGCTGCCATTTTGCAACCCCTCCTGCCCCAAGAAAAGTGAATGCTGAAACGGTCTCATCAGTTGTGCATGAAATCCTTCTCATGAATGATGATCCGGTCATTCTCATCATACCGGCGCCTGGAAAGCACCTCCATCAGCGTATGCGGCGTCTTCTTCTCCGCATATCCGATTGCCTCATCCACCAGATCGCGGACCTCCCCCAGCGTCACCTGATGCGTGGAAGTCTGCATCGCCGCGATGCGCTGTGCCAGGGCCAGCTGTCCGAATTCATCAATCGAGAAATCCTGCGACAGCGCATAGTCTCTTGCATAGGCAACCAGTGCCTTGTCATCCAGCGGACGGATCGCAATCGTTGCCGTAAAGCTTCCGAGATACTTCTCGTTCTCGTGGCGGAACTGCTCCATCTTCTTGTTGCCGTCCACCAGAATCAGAATAATGCCATGCTCACGGCCTTCCAGCTCATGATACAGGCGTTCCATGGTCTTCGGCGCAATGTCTGCCGCCTTATTGATGATCAGGGCACCGCTCTCCAGCTTTTCAAAGGTTTTCCGGATTCCCTCCGGTTTCAGCCGGTTCAGGGACTCTCCCGAAACCCGTGCGACCTTTCCGGTAAAATTGGAATCCGTTCTCCGCGTGATTTCCAGGATGCCCTTGGCTACGCGGTCCGCGGTGGCTTCATTTCCGAGAATCAGAAGGTTTCCGGTCGCGGAAGCAAGGCTGATCTCGTCCAGTGCCGCCGTCAGCTGCTCCACATTCTCTCTCATGCGGCAGAACGGACCGAACAGACGCCGTTCTTCCCTGGAGAGCTCACGCTTTCCGCCGGGAGCGGGCTTTGCCGCCTCCCTGCTGCCCTCTGCAGGAGCCGGTGCCGCCTTTGCAGCAGGTGCTGTCTTCGGCTTCTCCTGCGGTGCGGGACGTCTCTGCGGTCTGTTCCTCTCCTGTGCGGGAGCCGTCTCTGCCCGCTCTTCTTCCGGTTCCGGCGCGGGAGTCTCTTCCTCGTATTCTTGTGCAGGAGCCTCGTCTTTGTATTCTTCTGCGGGAGCCTCGTCCTGCTCCTCTTCATATTCCGGTGCAGGGGCTTCGTCCTCGTATTCTTCTGCGGGAGCCTCCTCCGGCTCTTCTTCGTATCCCGGTGCGGGTACTTCTTCCCCGGGCTCTTCTGCGGGGGCCTCTTCCGGCTCCTCTTCGTACCCTTCCGCAGGGGCCTCTTCCTCGTACGCTTCCGCAAGGGCTTCGTCCTGCTCTTCCCCGTATTCCGGTGCAGGGGCTTCGTCCTCGTATTCTTCTGCGGGAGTCTCCTCCTGCTCCTCTTCGTACTCTTCTGCAGGGGCCTCTTCCTCAGGCTCTGCCGCAGGGACTTCTTCCGGCGTCTCCGAAGGAGCAGCCTTCACCGCAGGCTGCGGTTTCCGGATCTCTTCTGTCTCCGGCGCTTCCTCCTCCGGTGCCTTCGCCTCTTCCGTCACTCCGGCTGCAGCTGCCGCAGTTTCCTCCGGCACGGCCTCCCGGCGCTCTTCCTTCTCATCCGGGTAAGTCTCCTGCTGAGGTTCCTCGTGCCCGCCATAAGCCGCCTGCTCCTCTTCCCGGGCAAGCGCCTCCTGCCGCGCCATGGCACGGCGGATATCCTCCGAATTCCAGCGTCTTGTTGCGATCTCATCCATCGCATTCCTGCCGCCGCGCCTTCCATAGACCTTTGTATCATCCTCTTCATTGGAAACCGGCACCCCCCGTCCTGCAGGTTTTGCCGGAAAGCCGTCATCCGCGCGATAGGTTCTGCGCACCGGCTGCTCCGCGGCAGGTGCCTTCGCTCTTGCCGGCTGCGGTCCTCTTGCAGGAAGGTCTCCCGCCATGCGGTACATACCGCTCCGGACCTGTCTTCTCTGCCGTGCGACTCCCTTCTCAATGTCCTCCAGGAGGCCATGTCGTGCCGTCTCATCAAAATCCTGCATCAGAGATCCGGTATCCTCCAGAATTCTCTGCGCACGCTTCTCGTCATTCGCGCGGCGGATATCCGAACGGATCTTCTCCCACTCCGCCATCACTTCACTGATGGACAGCTGTCCGTCCACCTGCTGCTCCGGCTCATCCGGCGTATCCATTACCATGGAATACTGCCCGTTTGTCTCCTGCTCCAGCTTATCATCGTACGGGCGCGCATAAATATCCTGCATGCCCTTTGCCACATTATTCTGAATACTGTCTACACTGTGCTGCTCCTCCGCCGTGCGGATGGGAAGATCCGTGTGCTCTTCCTGTACGGGAGCGGGGATCTCTTCCGCAGGTTTCTCTTCTCCTGACTCCGCCCCCGCCGCAGGTCCTTCGGAAAGAGGAGCCTTTGCTTCCTCTGCGGCGCGTTCCTCCACCGCGGTTCTCTCCAGTTCCTCCGCGGTTCTCTCTGCCTGCGCTTCCTCCTCGGCCTCCTTCGCACTCTCCTCCGGCGCCGCCGGCTGACCGGCAGGAGCAGCCTTCTCTTCCTTCCCTCCGGCAGCCGGTGCCTTTCTCAGGAGCTCTTCTGCCATTCCCGCATATTTGCTCCCCGCAAAATTCCGCAGAATCGAACTGCCAAGCTCCGAAGCCTTCCGGGTCTCCCCCGCCTTCTGATAAAGAACTGCCAGCTCATAATCCCATCTGGCCGATGCCTTTTCCGCATGGAGCTGCTCCAGTACTGCAATCTTCTCCTGATCTGAAACCGGGGAAACGCAGTACATCTTGTACTGAAGAATCAGGCGCCTCGGGTTCTTCGGCTCCAGTGCCTGATATTCCTGCATCAGCTGCAGAGCCTGCGTCAAATCACTCTGCAGGCCGTCACGGCCGTACAGGAAAATCGTCAGCTCGCACAGTGCATAGACAATCACCGGATTGTCGGTCTCTCTCTCATGCGCAATCGCCATGATATCCCGGCTTCTGTCATAATCGCCGACCGCCTTGTAGACTTCGCTGATCCTGCACAGGGTCTCTGCACTCTTGACGTGGTTCCAGTCGATTCCGTCCGCAATGTTCGCCGCTTCCTCAAAACGCTTCTCGCCAATCAGAGCGTTGATCTCATTCAGACTGATCTTGAATTCATACTTATCCACTGTTCTTCCCTCGTATTTCCAGGCGTGCGGAGCATAGCTGCGCGCATAGTTTTCCCAATGTAAATATCATCAAAAGTTTAGCATACGCCCTATTGCATGTCAAAAAACGCCACCGCCGCGGCCTTCGTTTTCCGCGGCATTTCCGAACCGGAAAATACTTTTCCGATTCCTTTTATACCTCGCTGAGGCAGCCTGTGTGTCAGCACCGATGCTGCAGGTGCCGTGAAAGTTCCGCGTACTGCTCCAGCGACAGCTTCTCTCCGCGGATGGTCGCAGAAAGTCCCATTTTCTCCAGCGCATCCTGCACTTCCTCGCGGGTAACCGTCCCTTCCTTCTCTGCGAGTCCGTGGGAAAGAGCGTTGGCCAGCGTCTTCCGTCTCTGATTGAAGGCAGCGCGGATCAGGGCGAACAGGAACGTTTCGTCCGCGTCAACCGGAGCCTTTTCCCGGATATTCAGCTTCAGAACAGCCGAATCCACGCCGGGTCTTGGAATAAAGCTTCCCGGAGAAACAATGCAGACCAGCTCCGGCTCCGAATAATAACGGACCGCCAGAGACAGTGCGCCGTACTCCTTGTCCTTTTCCGTTGCAAGAATCCGGTCTGCCACCTCCCTCTGAACCATCACGGTAATGCTCTCAAAGCAGTCTGCCTCCTGAAACAGCTGCAGCAGGATCGGCGTCGTGATGTAATAGGGGAGGTTCGCCACACACTTAAGCGGACGTCCCTGATTGTATTCGCCGGCAACCGCCTTCAGATCTGTCTTCAGAATATCCTGAAACAGGATGGTCACATTGTCCCGGTCCTCCAGCGTCCGGTCCAGCACCTTCTCCAGGGACCGGTCAATCTCCACGGCCACCACGTGTTCCGCCGCTTCCGACAAAAGCTGCGTCATGGTGCCGATTCCCGGTCCGATTTCCAGAACGCAGTCCTCTCCGGAAATATCCGCCGCATCGATGATCTGATCGACAACGCCGCGGTTGATCAGAAAGTTCTGCCCGTATTTTTTCTTCGCCCGAAGGCCGAACTCATTCAGTACGGCCATGGTTCCATGCGGGCTTGCCAGCAATTCGCTCATCCGATTTCCTCCTTGCCGCGATCTTCGCGGCATTTCCATATCTGCAGTTTCTGCAACGATTCTGCCAGTGCCAGAGCCGTGAAAAGAAGCCCTCCTCCGGCAGCTTCCGGCATCAAAGCCGGTAGAGTCTGCATGCATTTTTCCAGGTCTCTTCGATTACCGTCTCGGCCGGAAGATCCTTGATCTCCGCGATCTGACGCACCACATAGCGAAGGAGCAGCGAAGAATTCCGCTCGCCGCGATGCGGCTCCGGCGCCATGTACGGGCTGTCCGTCTCCAGCACGATTCTCTCCAGCGGTGTCTGCCGCACCGTTTCCTTGAGCTTTCTCCCGTTCCGGAAGGTGACAACGCCTCCGACTCCGAGGAAAAATCCCATGCGCAGAAACTCCGGTGCCAGCTCCGCGCTGTAGGAGTAGCAGTGAATCACGCCGCCGATTTCCTCCGCCCGACACTCCTTCAGAATCTCCAGCGTATCCGCCGCCGCATCTCTGGAATGAATGATCACGGGTTTTCCCTCTTCCCGCGCGAGCGCGAGCTGTCTCCGGAACCAATGCTTCTGCAGCTCACGTTCCGGCGTATCCCAGTGATAATCGAGCCCGATCTCGCCGACCGCGACCATCTTCGGCAGGCGCAGTCCCTGACGGATCCTCTCCAGGTCCTTCTCCGTCATTTCTCCGCATTCCGAGGGATGAATTCCGAGTGCTCCGTAAAGATTCGCATGCGTTCCGGCAAGCGCAATGATCCTGTCCAGACTCTCCATCGTGGAACCCGGATCCGTCACCGCACCGATTCCCAATTCCTCCAAACGGGCCATGACCTCTTCCCGGTCCCCGTCGAAGGCCGCGTCATCATAATGTGCATGAGTATCAAATATCATTTTCGTCTGTTCCTTCGTAAAATTCGTCTCATGGCAGCCGGATGTCCTGCTGCCTTCCGCACAGTATTTCCCGGCCTGCACGGTTTCTTTCTTCCCTGATTATCGCAGAAAACGCTGAATTTACACGGTTTTTCGTCTTTTGAAAAAAATTTTAAAAAAGTGCTTGCCAAACCTATAGGGCCATACTATAATAGCACTTGTTCGCGAGGAAGTAACAAAAAACTGAACAAGAGATCAGCGGGAATTACTTCTTCACAATTTTATAAATATGCGCTTTTAGCTCAGTTGGTAGAGCACCTGACTCTTAATCAGGGTGTCCAGGGTTCGAGTCCCTGATGGTGTACCAGACCTTTTATTGGTGCGCCGATAGAGGGTAAGAACATCTGAATGGCCCGTTGGTCAAGTGGTTAAGACAGAGGCCTCTCACGCCTTTAACATCGGTTCGAATCCGGTACGGGTCACCACTTTTTCCCTGCGACACAAGTGAATAGAGGATTGTTGCTGCGTAAGCAGTTGCAATACAGTTGGTGCTGATTAGGGCGAGGGTCCACCCGTTCCCATCCCGAACACGGAAGTTAAGCTCGCTTCTGCCCACAATACTTGGCTGGAAACGGCCCGGAAAGATAGGTAGCGCCAACATGAAAGCGACGGTCTTTGACCGTCGCTTTTCTTTTGCAGCAGAGAGGGGAAAAGGAAGCGAAGCCATGAAATGGCTTCGCTTCACCCTGCTTTGAGCTTGTGAGATTATCCGACAAATGCACCGTCTACAGTCAATACCTGTCCG
>DAIMKA010000052.1:0-695 GCA_036721955.1 Lachnospiraceae bacterium
GGAGGACGCGTATCTGGACGGGTATTTTGCCTGCACGAAGTATTATGAAGACATTCTGGGAGAACTGCGGAAGGTCTTCCGTTTCCCGAAGAGCGAAGACCCGTCCGTGAATGCCAGGAATCAGGCGGTGATCACCGAGATGGAGGATGCCTACACCTTCTCCTGCGCGGTGCATATCCGGCGGGGAGACTACCTCGACGCGGCCAATGCTCCGCTCCTTGGCGGAATCTGCACGGAGAGCTATTATCAGGGCGCAGTGGATTTCCTGGAGCGCGCCGTGGAGGCGACGCGGAGCGGACGCAGGATTCACTTCTATGTGTTCTCGGATGATCCGGGCTTTGCGCATGCCTGCCGCTTCGGGAATCTCGGGGAAGAGATGACCGTGTGTGACTGGAATCAGGGAGAAGACAATCTGCTTGATATGCAGCTGATGACGCACTGCAACGGCGTCATTGCAGCCAACTCCACGTTCTCCTTCTGGGGCGGTCGGCTGAACGCACGGGAGCCGAAAATCCTGATCCGTCCGCTTCGGCACCGCAACAACCAGATTCCGGATCCGGAACAGATGAAAGACTACTGGAAGGGGTGGACCCTTGTGGACACCGACGGAACGATTGTATAATGTTTATCTGTTCAGCACCTCCGTGTGAAACCGGCCCGGATCGGCAGGCTTGCCTGCCAGGCCGTGGCGGGTT
>DAIMKA010000052.1:705-3417 GCA_036721955.1 Lachnospiraceae bacterium
GAATCGAGGATTTGCGGAGCAAAGCCGAGACTGCGGAGGCGGACATATTTGGGGTGCTGAACGAGAACAGTGAGAGGGAAAGACGAAAGACTATGGGAAAGATTATTTTAACGGGCGACCGTCCGACGGGCCGCCTTCATATCGGACACTATGTGGGGTCTCTGCGCCGCAGAGTGGAGCTGCAGAACAGCGGCGGTTTTGATGAAATCAATATCATGATCGCGGACGCACAGGCTCTGACGGATAACGCGGACAACCCGGAGAAGGTCCGCCAGAATATCATCAATGTGGCACTGGATTACCTGTCCGCCGGTATTGATCCGGAGAAGACGACGATTCTGATCCAGTCGCAGATTCCGGAGCTGACCGAGCTGACGTTCTACTATGCGAACCTCGTGACGGTTGCCCGTCTTCAGAGAAATCCCACGGTGAAGTCGGAGCTCGGGATGCGCGGTTTCGGCAGCAGCATTCCGGTCGGATTCTTCACGTATCCGATTTCACAGGCGGCGGACATCACGGCGTTCAAGGCGACGACTGTTCCTGCCGGCGAGGATCAGGAGCCGATGATCGAGCAGACGAGGGAGATCGTCCGCAGCTTCAATCACACCTATCAGTGCGAGGTTCTGGTGGAGCCGGAGATCCTTCTTCCGGAGAACCAGGCATCCATGCGGCTTCCGGGAACGGACGGCAAGGAGAAGATGAGCAAGTCTCTCGGCAACTGCATTTATCTGTCCGAGGAGCCGGATGACATTAAGAAGAAGGTCATGAGCATGTTCACGGATCCGGACCATCTGCGGATTGAGGACCCGGGCAAAATCGAGGGCAACACCGTTTTCACGTATCTGGACGCCTTTGCAAAACCGGAGCATTTCGCGGAGTTCCTGCCGGAGTACGCAAATCTCGATGAGCTCAAGGACCACTACCGCCGCGGCGGACTGGGCGATGTGAAGGTGAAGAAGTTCCTGAACAGCGTCCTGCAGACCACGCTGGAGCCGATCCGCAGCCGCCGTCATGAATATGAGAAGAACATCGACTATGTCTACGAGGTCCTGAAAAAGGGAACGGAGAAGGCAGAGGAGATTGCAGCGAACACTCTCCACGAAGTCAAGGATGCGATGAAGATCAACTATTTTGACGACAAGGAGCTGATTCTGGAGCAGCAGAAGGAATTCGACGAGGCAGCCAGAAAGCGCGAGGAGCTGGAGGCGCGCAAGGCAAGAAGCCGCGCCGCAGCCAAAAAGCAATAGACATCGGTCTGCGGGGAACAGTTACCGGACATTTACAAATAAAGTAATCGATGTTTACGCTTGTGGAGTATCATAGAAACGGTTTGAAAATCAGAATGCAGCAACCGGTTCTTTTATCTCGCGCAGTGCGAAGATAAGAGAATATGCCGGATCCCGGTAAGGCCGGGGCGGACAGGAGGAATGTGTCATGAAGATTCTTGTAACAGGCGGTGCAGGATTTATAGGAAGTCATACAGTAGTGGAACTGCAGAATGCGGGACATGAGCCGATCATTCTGGACAATCTCTACAATGCGAGTGAGAAGGTGCTGGGAAGAATCGAAGCGATCACCGGCAAAAAGGTACCGTTCTACAAAGTGGATATTCGTGACCGTGAGGGGCTGAATCGCGTTTTTGACGCCGAGAAGCCGGAGGCAGTGATCCATTTCGCGGGACTCAAGGCGGTCGGCGAGTCCGTACACAAGCCGTGGGAATACTATGACAATAACATCACGGGAACGCTGACGCTGGTTGACGTGATGCGGCAGCACGGCTGCAAGAATATGATCTTCTCCTCCTCGGCAACGGTCTACGGCAATCCTGCCTTTGTTCCGATCACGGAGGAGTGCCCGAAGGGCCAGTGCACGAACCCTTACGGATGGACCAAGTCCATGCTGGAGCAGATTCTGACGGACATTCAGTTTGCGGATCCGGAGTGGAATATGATCCTGCTCCGCTATTTCAATCCGATCGGTGCGCATAAGTCCGGCACCATGGGCGAGAACCCGAACGGCGTTCCGAACAATCTGATGCCGTATATCACGCAGGTTGCCGTCGGCAAGCTGGAGAAGCTTCATGTTTTCGGCAACGACTATGATACGCCGGACGGAACCGGTGTCCGCGACTACATTCATGTGGTGGACCTCGCAAGGGGCCATGTCTGCGCGCTGAAGAAGCTGGCACCCGGATCGGGCCTCAGCATCTACAATCTGGGAACCGGCGTCGGCTACAGCGTTCTGGACATCGTGAAGAATTTTGAAGAGGCGACCGGTATTCACATTCCGTATGTGATTGACGGCAGACGCGAGGGCGATATCGCAACCTGCTACTGCTCCGCGGCAAAGGCGAAGAAGGAGCTCGGCTGGGAGGCACAGTACGGAATCCGCGAGATGTGCGAGGATTCCTGGAGATGGCAGAGCCAGAACCCGAACGGGTATGATGACTGAGTGAAGGGAAGGTATGTTTCGACTTTGGGCGAAGGAATGGAAGGCCGGGCACCTGGTCCGCCAGACCACAATTGAGGATTCTTCTGACGAGACGAGAACACACAAGGTGTTCCATGCGCTGACAAAGGTCTGCCATGAATTCGACCTGCCGGAGCCGATCTGGCTGGATCAGAATATCCGGGATTTCCAGCGGCGGGCCAAATGCCGCTTCACGAAGGACAGCTTCGTGGAGGAAATTCCGTTTGACTATCTGGAAATTGA
>DAIMKA010000052.1:3509-10597 GCA_036721955.1 Lachnospiraceae bacterium
CCGGTGGTCCGGGGACCCATGCGGACATGAGATATGCAGCTGAGAGACCGGCATGGAAGGGAAACGTGAGGCGCGTCGCAAGGGCGCGTCTTTTTTCATATCCGCATCGTACGCAGAGATCAGGAACAAGCGGACCGGATCCTGAGAATCGCTGACAGCAGATCCAGACAGGAAAGGAAGAGTAGCATCCGATTGAAAACGCCGAAGAACAGAAAACATTTTATCTCCATCCGGACGAAGATTTTTACGGGCTGCATGGTCATTGCCGTACTGACGGAGTTTCTTGTTTATGCGGGAATTTTCTCTATTTACCGGCAGAATGCAAGAGAGCAGTACTACAAACAGACCGGGCAGGCCATCAGCCTTCTGTCAGACAGCATCCGCAGGAACGTCGCGGAGCTGGAGCAGGGAATTGTCTACAAGGTATGGGGGAGTAACATTTATCGGCCGGATTATGATACCTTCCAGGATGGACTGGGGCAGTATATGTATCAGAGAAACCTGCAGAAGCTGGCCAGTATGTTCCAGATGTCGAGAATACCTCTGAAGTCGATTTACAGCTGCGACAGTCAGGGGCACGAAGCATATTACAGCGTTTTGAACGAAGAGGTCCGGAGTCTTGATGACTATCGGGAAACGGAAATTGCAGACTACATCGGGCAGAATCAGGCGGCCATTGCGGGAAAATACGGCGGGACGTGGTTCCGGCGCTGCGGAGACCGGCCGGATTCCGTTTATATCATCAAGAATGTCATCGATACCTCTTCGACGGATTATCGCGGAACGCTGGTTCTGGAAGTCGGACAGGAATATCTGCAGGGAATGTATAAGAACGTCGCGGCTGCTTATGAAAGCGAGTTTGTTCTCTATGAGGGAGAAGAACTCCTGTCCTGCGAAAAGGATTTTCAGTCGGAAGCGGAGCAGTATCTCTCCGCTCTTTCAGGGAACGGCGCGGAAGCGGCATGGAACGGGTATCTTGTCTGCAGGGGCAGCATACCGAGGAGCGGATGGACCATTGCCGTGTTCAAATCGGAATCCGAATTGCTGGAGGGTCTGCGGGAAATGGTACCGAGGCTCCTTCTTTTCAGTTTTCTGATCCTGATCCTCTCCTTTGTTTTTGCCCGGTGGATTGCGGCAACGCAGACGGAGAACATTGCGGCAATGGTGGAGCAGATCCGGAAAATCAAGGGAACCAGTCCGGATGCCCTGACGAAAATAAAGGTCAGCTCCAACGATGAGATGCAGTATCTGGAGAATGCATTCAATGAGCTGATTGATCAGCTGAATGTTTCCGTTCAGCGGCTTGCCTATGCGAGTGTGGAAAAGGAGCGCGCGGAGTATAATGCGCTGATGGCCCAGACGGATCCGCACTTTCTGTATAACACACTGGAAGGAATCAGCTCTCTGGCAAGGCTTCATGGAGACCGCGATATTGTGGAATGCACGAATCGCCTGAGCAGACTGTACCGCGTGGCTGTCCATGGGAAGGAAACGGAAATTCCCCTTCGGGAAGAGATGTCCTATGTGGAGAGTTATCTGGAGCTGGAGAACATGATCACGGGCGGCAGGATCAGTGTGATTGTGGATCCGGAGGAGGATACGCTGGACCTTCTGGTGCCGAAGCTGATCGTGCAGCCGATTGTGGAGAACAGTATCCGCCACGGAGTGGAAGACATGGTGGAGGGCGGAACCGTTCTGGTCACGACAAGAATGGAGGACGGCAGGCTTCAGATTGATGTGGCGGACAATGGGAAGGGCATGCCGGAGGAACAGATCCGCAGACTCCTTTCGGAAGAAGAAAAAGACGCCATGCACATCGGCATCGGTTCGGTGCAGAGGAGAATCCGGATTCTGTATGGGAAGGAATACGGGCTTTCGATCCAGAGTGACCAGGAGGGGACCACGGTGACGATCTTCCTTCCGGTTCTGCGAAAACCATCACAGGGAAAATGAAGAAAACTTTCAAACTGCAGCACACGATTGGTGCCGCCAAGCGGCCCCAATTTCGATGATCCCATCGGAGAAAGCCCATTCGGGCATTTCTCCTCGGGGTGCCGCAAAAAACGCGGCACAGAAAGGTAACTATGTATCGTGTATACTTAGCGGATGACAACGATTTGTTCCGGAATTCACTGATCAAAACCATTCAGTGGGACAAGATCGGGTGCGAGCTGGTGGGAAGCGCGCGGGACGGAAATACCGCGGGACGTGAGATCATGGAGCTTTTGCCGGATATCGTTCTGATGGATATCCGGATGCCGGGCATGAGCGGGCTGGAAATCGCCGCGCTTCTTCGAAACGAAGGCTTCGATGGGAGAGTCATCATTATCACCGGCTACAGCGATTTCGGATATGCGCAGAAGAGTATCCGGATCGGGGTGTTTGATTATCTTCTGAAGCCGGTGGATGAGCATGAACTGGAGAATGTCATTGTCCGGGCCGGGGAGGATCTTGAAAGAAAACGGGGAGGCAGGACAGAACAGGCGTGGAAAACGGAAAAAACGGGAGTATCTTCCGGCGATCCGGAAGGGAGGAGGCAGAATCTGGATCTTCTCCTTCAGAAAGGACTGAACGGAGATACCACGGCACTGGAGGAAATGGAGAGCGCAGTATCCTCCCAGATGTGCTTTACCCTGTATGAGCTGCTTCGCATCAGCCCGGACAATCCGGTGGGTCTGGAGGGATCTTCCATGGAAGAGTGGACACGTTCTGTCTGCAGTCTGTTCCGTCAGATGCCGGAGGGAATGTCGGTCTGCTCGGCCATTCATGACAAGGCATTGTACGTGCTGGTTTATTTCCGGATGTTCGAGGTGGCGAAGGATTATGACATCGAAACGATGAGACTTGCAACGCAGGTGTATCAGGCATCGGTGGAAGAGAAAAACGATGTGTGCATCAGCATCAGCCGGTGTCACGACAAATTCAGGGATCTGGGAGAGGCGGTCAAAGAGGCGGAGTTCTCGTTCGACAGCAGGTTCTTTATCGAAAACCGGCATGTGATTCACTACAACAGTTTAAAGAGCAACAGCATGTCGAATATTTATCCGATCATGCAGAAAGTAGAAGAATTCTATGGAATTCTGAGAGAAAAGCCGTCCGAAATTACAAAATCCCTGGACGAAATTGAGACCATGTTTCATGCCGGAGGCTGCTTTGATCTGCAGGTTCTGCGCAATATCCTGGCAAATATGGCGATTATGATCAACGTGGTTCTCGCGGAACATGACGATGAAACGGAGGATCAGTCGTTAAATGCCGGGAGCATCATTCAGGAAATGAATGCGGCATCTTCGATGGATGAGGCCTTTCAGATTCTGAGAAAATACGGAGTAAAGGTCATTGTCCGGGCACAGGGGGAAAGGGAAAACAGTGACAGGGCAGTGACGGACAGGATTCTGGATTATCTGGATCATCATTATCAGGAGCATCTCGGCCTTCAGGATGTATGTGACTACGTCGGGTTTTCCCGCGGGTATGTCTGCCGGATCCTGAAGAATGACACGGGAGAGACCTTTGTCTCTCTGCTCAACAAAATCCGGATTGAAAAGGCAAAGGAGATGCTGGCCACGCATCAGTATAAAGTATATGAAGTGGCAGAGGCGACAGGGTTCTCCAATTACGCATATTTCTATCAGGCTTACCGGAAATATACGGGATTGTCACCAAAAAACACATAAAAGTCAAAATATCTAATAAAAAAGCATGCAAAATGCTAAAAAAGCAAATGGTTCGTGAGAGCTGTTTTCTCTAAAATAAGCTTCAGAAGTTGAGAGCGGGAGAAAACAGCTCTCACGTTTTATCTGATCCGCATGAGCCGTTTTCCTGGAAGACCGGCGGCGGACAGGGAGGTATTGACGGATCCGGCTCCGTGCAAGGGCGGCCGGAACACAAAGGAGGTTTTTATGAAGAGTAAACAGGTATTGAGCATGGCACTGGCAGCCACGATGGCGGTCGGAATGCTGGCGGGATGCGGATCATCCTCGAGCGACAGCGCATCCTCGGCGGACAGCGCGGCGGCAGCAACGACTGAGGCAGCTGCCTCCACGGAGGACAGCAGCACGGCAGATACAGAGGCGGCTTCGGATACCGCTGCGAATACAGACATCTCCGGCGATCTGAATATCATTCACTACCTGACAGAGGACAACAAGATCGCTGCCCTGGACGAGCTGGTATCCGGCTTTGAGGCAGAGTATCCGAATGTAAATGTAAATGTGGAAGCAATGTCCATGGATAATTACTCCGATGTCATCAAGCTGAGATTCTCCACGAACGAGGCGCCGGATGTGATCTTCGGACAGCCGAAGTCCTACACGGATCTGATCGACAACGGCCTGATCATGGATCTTTCCGATCAGGATTTCACAAGCAGACTTTCCGAAAGTGCAAAGAACTGCGTAACCTACAATGACAAGGTTTACGGCGTGGCACTCGATCAGATGGCAAACGTTGTGTTCTACAACAAGGACATCTTCGAGAAGGAAGGCCTTTCCGTTCCGACCACTTACGACGAGTTCATTGATGTCTGCAAGAAGCTGAAAGAGGACGGCATCACTCCCTGCGCAGCAGGCTACACGGATGACATCGCAATCGGCGCGAACTGGTACACCATTTATTACGGTTCCAAGTGGGATCAGGCGCAGAACAATGCACAGGAGCTGATGGACGGCGCAAGCTTCGCGGATTACAAGGGATATTCCGAGGCACTGGATCAGTGGCGTGAGATCATGACCAACTACCAGAACGACGACCGCAAGACCATCGACACTGCAAGAGCAGAGCAGATGTTCGCAAACGGCGACACGGCAATGATCATCATCGGAACCTGGGGCCTTGGCGCGATCATGGGCTACAATCCGGACGGAAACTTCGGCGGATTCACCTATCCTTCTGAGAACAACGCAGATGACTGCGCAGTTCCGGTCAATATCGATGACTGCTGGATGGTTTCTCAGGATACGCAGAACAAGGACGCGGCACTTGCATTCCTTGAATATGCAACCAGATCCGATGTGAACTCCAAGTGGTGCGGCACCGCTTCCCAGCTGAGCGCTCTGGACGGCGTTGAGTGCGACACTCTTCCGCAGGCTGCACAGGACATTGCAAACGAGATCGCAACCAAGAAGACCACCGCATGGGCTTCCATCTCGAACTTCACCGGCCAGTTCAGCACCGCTTACTACGCTACTCTGCATGACTTCGCGAACAACGACGACATGACAGATGAAGAGTGGATTGCAGAAATTGATGATGAATTTGCATCTGCAAGAAAGTAATCAACAGGTATAAGCAATCAGCAATAAGAGGCATCGGGTTCCATCGATGCCTCTTGTGTTCCAAACAGGAGTAACGGTAATGGCTAAATTAAGTGACAGACAGAAAAGAACAGTGCGTCGGGAGCTCATCGACTTTACCTTTGTTCTGCCTGCGTTGGTTGTATTCGTGCTGGTCATCATCCTTCCGCTGATTTCCGGAATCCGTTATACATTTACGGACTGGAACGGAATGTCCAGGCAGATCAACTTCGTGGGGCTTAAGAACTACATCACGGTTTTTCATGACAAGGATCTGATCAAGCCGATCGTCAACACCGCACTTTATACGATTATCACGACAGTGATCATCAATATTCTGGGACTGACTCTGGCGATGATGGTTGTCAGGGAGTTCAAGGGCGTGAATGTCATCAAGAGTATTGTCTTCATTCCTCTTGTTGTCAGCCTTGTCCTGGTTTCCTACATGTGGATGTACGTCTACAGTGACTTCTTCGGAATGCTGGGAGTGGAAAGCCCTCTGATCAAGGAGAAAACCGTTATTCTCGGAATCTGCGCCATGGCGGTCTGGAAGGAAGTCGGCCTGGCGATGATGATTTATCTTGCGGCACTGAAGGGTGTATCCTCGGATTTCTATGAAGCGGCAACCATTGACGGAGCCGGCTTCTGGGCAAAATTCAAGCACATTACCATTCCGATGATTGCTCCGGCATTCACCTACTGCATCCCCTACTGGATCGCGGGAGGACTTAGAATGTACGACTATTCCTACGTTGCAACGGGCGGCGGTCCCAATCATGCAAGTGAGTCGATGGCATATTACATCTATGAGTATCTGTTCCCGTACAACAAGGTTGGCTACGGACAGACGGTGGCAGTGGTTTATCTGATTTTCTGCCTGATTCTATCTCAGATCATCACGAAGCAGTTAAGAAAGAGAGAGATTGAATTATGATTCACACGACGAGATACAAAATTTTAAAGGCTGTCAAAATTGCAATTCTGTGGCTGGTCGCCGTCATCTGTCTCGCACCCTTTTACGTGGCTATCTGCTATGCCTTCAAGTCCAAGCAGGATTTTGCAAAGACGAAGCTGGCATTCCCGACAAGCCTGTATCTGCAGAACTTTGTGGATGCATTCAGCCTGAAGAACTATTTCAGTTCCGTATTAAACAGTGCAGTTGTCGCTGTGTTCGTTGTCCTTCTGATCGTGATCTGCTGCTCCTCCGGCGCCTACATGATCACGAGAAAAAACAACAAATTCTACAACTTTATTTACTATTTCTTCCAGATGGTCATCCTGATTCCATTCCAGACCATTATGTTCCCTCTGTATCAGGAGCTCTCCAGAGCACATGCTCTGAACACTCTGTTCGGCGTCATCTTCGCAGAGCTCGGCGTATACATGGGATACTACATCTTCCTGTATGCCGGATTCATCAAGAGCGTGCCGGTTGCACTGGAAGAGGCGGCGGAAATTGACGGAGCCAACCGCTATCAGGTTTATATCAAAATCGTGCTTCCTCTTCTGAAGCCGATTACTATGACGGTTGTCGTCCTGTGCTTCCTTGCTTCCTGGAACGACTTCTTCCTTCCGCTCATTCTGATCCAGAAGGACAGCATGAAGACCCTCCCTCTGATGCAGTTCTTCTTCTTCGGACAGTACACATCAAACATCAATCTGGCATTCGCAGCCTCACTGATTGCGCTGGTTCCTCCGGTCATCGTGTACTTCTGCTCCCAGAAGTATATTGTGGCAGGCATGACAGCCGGAGCGGTGAAATCTTAATTTGTCGGCAACGATTCAGCATATTTT
>DAIMKA010000053.1:0-10559 GCA_036721955.1 Lachnospiraceae bacterium
ATAGAGGAAAAAGGCGAGCGCTATCGAATATAGAGGGATTGTGATGAGAATTACAGATGTTAGAGTACGCAGAATTGCCCAGTCCGGGAAAATGAAGGCTGTTGTTTCAATTACACTCGACAACGAATTTGTGGTACATGACATTAAAGTAATTGAAGGCGAGAAGGGATTGTTCATTGCGATGCCGAGCAAGAAGGCGGCGGACGGTGAATATCGTGATATCGCACATCCGATCAACTCAGAAACGAGAGCACTGGTAGAAGATGCCATCCTCCGGAAATATCGTGAGTGCCTGGAGGAGTGGGAGCCCCGGGAATAAATCAGGAAAGGCCGGACTGCCGGGAAGGTGGGAACGGATTGCCGGTTCCCGCAGGCGGATCCGCAGCAGCGGAGATTCCGGGAACAGGACGCAGTGCTCCTGCAAAGGAGAAAAAGAGGGCAGCAGAGGAAGAGCAGAGACTTTTCTTCTGCTGCCCTGTCTGTCTGCGGCGGAGAGAAGAAGCCCGCCGCAGACTTTTGTGGTATACTGCATCCGCACCGCGACTTGTCAGCGGCAGGAAAAAAAGCAGAGTCAGCGAGGTATAAGAATGGATTCAAACTGGTATCTGATTGTAGGCCTGGGTAATCCGGGAAAAGAATATGACGGAAGCCGCCACAATGTCGGCTTCGAAGTGGCGGACCTTCTGATTGATGAGTTTCATATTGACGGACCGACAAGATTCAAAAAATCTCTGGTCGGGAAGGGAAAAATCGGAGATGCGAGGGTCGTTGTCATGAAGCCGATGACCTATATGAACCTGTCCGGAGAGGCGGTACGGGAAGGCCTGGATTATTACAAGATCGATCCCGCCACGCATCTTATCGTGATTTCGGATGACATTGATCTGGAGCCGGGGCATCTGCGCCTTCGCCAGAAGGGAAGCGCGGGAGGACACAATGGCCTGAAGAACATCATGCAGCATGTGGGAGACGGCAATTTCATACGTGTCCGCATCGGAGTCGGAGCAAAGCCGAACCCGCAGTATAATCTCGCGGATCATGTACTCGGACATCCGAAGGGCGAGGACAGGGAGAAGATCGACGAGGCGAAGGAAAGGGCTGTCAAGGCCATTCAGGATATTCTGGAGGAGGGGATCCAGAAGGCAATGAACCACTACAATGCCTGATCCGGCAGGCTGAGTCATAAGGACAATCATTATGAGAACACTGACAGAGCCTCTTCATGAGGCACCCGAATATCAAAAGCTCCTGGAGGTATTGGCACAGCCGGGAGCAAAAGCGCTGGCGGACGGCTGCGTGGCCTCCCAGAAGCTGCATCTGGCGGATTCACTTTCGAAGGAACCGTCTCTGGCTCCGTTCGCAAGATTCCGCCTGCTGGTCACCTATTCAGACAAAAGAGTGCGGGAAATTCGGGATGAGTATTTGTTCTATGACCGGAATGCGGTGATTTTTCCGGCAAAGGATCTGATTTTCTATCAGGCGGATCTTCGCGGCAGGGAACTGGAAAAAGAAAGAATCCGGTGCCTTCGGAGACTGATGGAGGGGCGCCCCACCACGGTGGTGACGACCTTTGCCGCTCTTATGACGCCGCAGGTTCCGCTGTCCGTTCTGAAAAGCAGCGTCCTGCTCCTGGAAAAGAAGCAGAATTTTTCTCTGGATGAGCTCGCAAAGAAGCTGGTCCGTCTGGGCTATGAGAAGAATTTTCAGGTGGAAGAGCCGGGGCAGTTTGCAGTACGCGGCGATATCGTGGATATCTTTGATCTCACGGAGGAGAATCCGTACCGGATAGAATTTTTTGACGAAGAAGTGGATTCGATCCGCAGCTTTGATCTGGAGTCGCAGCGCTCCATCGAGCAGCTGGAGATGGTGAAAATCTATCCGGCGACGGAACTGATCCTGTCCGACGCAAGACTTTCCGACGGAATCGGAAGAATCCGGGAAGAGGAGAAGAAGACAGAAGAGGCGCTTCGCAAACAAGGGCATACCGAGGCGGCGCACCGCCTCGCGCAGGAGATCGGGGATCTCTGCGAGGAAGCCCTGGAATACCGGGAGTTCAGCGGCCTGGAAGGCTATATTCACTATTTTTATCCGCAGACGGATTCGTTTCTGGAGATGTTTCCGGAAGAAAAGACCATGATCTTTCTGGATGAACCGGTGCATCTCCGGGAGGAAGCGGATGCAGTGGAACTGGAATTCCATGAGAGCATGGTCAGCCGGAGCGAGAAGGGATATGTTCTTCCGGGACAGATGCAGCTGGTTTCGAGCGCAGAGCGGATCGCGTCCGGAATGGGCCGCTACCGGTGCCTCGGTCTGACCGAGCTGGCATCCGGGAACAGCTTCTTCCTTCCGGAGTGCATTGTCTCCATGCACGCCAGAAGCGTTGCCGCTTACAACAAGAGCTTTGACACACTGGTCGCTGATCTGAAGAAGTACAAGCTTCAGAAATACCGGATGGTGATCATTTCGGCGTCCAGAACAAGAGCAAAGCGCCTCGCGGGAGATCTCACGGCGCACGGTCTTACGACGTTCTACAGCGAGAATCCGGACCGTGTTCTGGAAGACGGCGAGATCATGACGTATTACGGGAACATTGCCCATGGCTTTGAGTATCCGCAGATCCGCTTTATCGTCATCGCGGAGACGGATATTTTCGGGACGGCCCGGAAGACGAAGAAAAAGAAACACCGGTATGAGGGTGAGTCCATTCGTGATTTTGCCGAGCTGAAGGTGGGAGACTATGTGGTTCACGAGGACCACGGAATCGGCATTTACCGCGGCGTTGAGAAGATCGAAGTGGACGGTATCGCCAAGGATTATATCCGGATTGAGTACGGCGGCGGAGGAACGCTCTACATCCTGCCGGGAGAACTGAAGTCGCTGCAGAAATATGCATCGCAGGACGCGGCGAAGCCGAAGCTGAACAAGCTCGGAACGCAGGAATGGTCCGCAACAAAGAATAAGGTCAAAGGGGCAGTCGCCGAGGTCGCGGAGGATCTGGTGGAGCTGTATGCGAAGCGCCAGGCAATGAAGGGACATGCATTCGGCAAGGATACGGTCTGGCAGCGCGAGTTCGAGGAGATGTTTCCCTATGAGGAGACCCAGGATCAGCTGAATGCCATAGCGGACACGAAGCATGACATGGAGTCGGACAAGATCATGGACCGGCTGATCTGCGGCGATGTCGGCTACGGCAAGACGGAGATTGCAATCCGCGCGGCGTTCAAGGCGGTGCAGGACGGCATGCAGGTGGCGGTTCTGGTACCGACCACCATCCTTGCGCAGCAGCACTTCAATACTTTCACGGAGAGAATGAAGGAATATCCTGTCTGCGTGGAAATGATGTCGCGCTTTCGCACATCCGCAGAGCAGAAAAAGACGATCGAGGGTCTGGCCTCCGGACGGGTGGACATCGTGATCGGGACGCACCGGATTCTGTCCAGGGACGTGAAGTTCAAGAATCTGGGACTTCTTGTCGTGGATGAGGAGCAGCGGTTCGGAGTCACGCACAAGGAGAAAATCAAGAAGCTCCGGGAAAATGTGGATGTCCTCACTCTGTCGGCAACGCCGATTCCGCGGACACTTCACATGAGTCTGATCGGCATCCGGGACATGAGCGTCCTCGAGGAGGCGCCGCAGGACCGCGTCGGCATTCAGACCTACGTCATGGAATACAACGAGGAGATGGTACGCGAGGCGGTCCTCCGGGAGATTTCGCGCGGGGGGCAGGTCTATTACGTCTACAACCGGGTGAATGATATCGCGGAGGTGACGGCAAGGCTCCGGCAGCAGATTCCGGAGGCGAGAATTTCCTTTGCGCATGGCCAGATGAATGAGTCGGAGCTTGAGAAAATCATGTACGACTTCATCAGCGGCGGCATTGATGTGCTGGTTTCCACGACGATTATTGAGACGGGACTTGATATCTCCAACGTCAACACCATCATTATCCATGATTCGGACCGGATGGGACTTTCCCAGTTGTACCAGCTGCGCGGAAGGGTGGGACGCTCGAACCGGACGGCCTACGCCTTCCTGATGTATAAGAAGGACAAGACCTTAAAGGAGGTCGCGGAGAAGAGGCTGGCGGCAATCCGCGAATTTACGGATCTGGGCAGCGGCTTCCGGATCGCGATGCGGGACCTTGAAATCCGCGGCGCGGGAAGCGTTCTCGGACGGGCGCAGCACGGACATATGGCGGCAGTCGGCTATGATCTGTACTGCAAGATGCTGGACACCGCGGTCAAGCAGGCGAAGGGCCTGCCGGTGCCGAAGGAGAAGAATACCTTCGTCAATCTGTCCGCAGATGCCTTCATTCCGGACAGCTACATCATGAACGAGGCACAGAAGCTTGATATTTACAAGAAGATCGCAGCGGTTGCCTCCGTGGAGGACTGCGACGATATCCGGGATGAGCTGCGCGACCGCTTCGGCGAGAAGATTCCGGCATCCGCCGAGAATCTCCTGCGCATCGCACTGATCCGTTCCATTGCGGGAAAAATGGATATGGCGGAAATCGTAGGAGGAGACGGGAGCATCCGGATCACGATGAACCGGGACGCGGCTGTCCGGGTGGCGAATATTCCGGCGTTCCTTGCCCAGTATCAGGGGCGGCTCCAGTTCTCTCCCAAGGGAATGCCGAAGGGCGATTTAAAGGGGCAGCCGTATTTTACCCTGCGCTATGGACTTTCCGGGGTCACTGCCCGTGACGAAGAGGAACTGCTGACGCAGACGGAGGAATTCCTGGTGAATTTCAGCGAGAAGCTCAGATGAATGCAGAGCCCGGAGGAGGCCGCTTTGGCGCATCCCTCCGGGCTCTTCCTGTAAGAATATCATTCAACGCGGCGTGAACGCCGGAAACCGGATTTTCTCCGGAGCTTTTGAAAAGAATACGCCAAGAATGCACCGTGAAGAAAATTTATGCCCAGATTGTTCTCCGGAATGTTAAAATAAAATCAAATGTGCGTTAAACAAATGAAAAATTCGGCAGGCTGACGGAAGCGGAGAGAAGATCTTATGGATATTTACGGTATTCTTGCAATTATCGGGGGACTGGTTCTGTTCCTCTATGGCATCACGACGCTGGGGGAGGGACTGAAGAAGGTCTCGGGCGGCAAAATGGAAGACATCCTCCAGTCCCTGACCTCCAACAAGTGGAAAGGAGCGCTCCTTGGCATGCTGGTGACGGCAGTCATCCAGTCCTCCGGCGCCACGATCGTCATGGTGGTCGGCTTCGTCAATTCCGAAATCATGTCGCTGAATCAGGCGGTCGGCGTCATTCTGGGTGCCAACATCGGCACGACGATTACGGCATGGCTTCTGTCCCTGACGGGGATCCAGAGCAGCAACATTTTCCTGTCTCTCCTGAAGCCGGCGAATTTCTCGCCGATTGTCGGCCTCGTCGGTATTTTCATGATGATGTTCTGTAAGAAGCAGAAACAGAAGGATGTCGGCGGAATCCTGACGAGCTTTGCCGTGCTGCTCCTGGGCATGACGGCGATGTCGCAGGGAGCAGCGCCTCTTGCGGACAATCCGGAGTTCGTCGGACTCCTCACCGCATTCTCCAACCCGATTCTGGGCCTTCTGGTCGGCCTGATTGTTACGGTTATCCTGCAGAGCTCATCGGCATCCATCGGTATTCTGCAGTCTCTGTCTCTGACCGGTGTTCTCCCGATGGGAAGCGCCATTCCGGTCATCATGGGTGAGAACATCGGATCTGCCATCACCGGCATCATCGGTGCCATCGGCGCAACGCGCAATGCGATTCGCGCCTCTCTCCTGCAGCTGTTCTACTGTCTGATCAAGACCGGCGTTTTCATGGTCGGTTTCTATTCCCTGAATGCATTCTTCCATTTCCCGATTATGGAGCAGACCGCAAATCCCGTGATGATTGCGGTGTTCCACAGTGTTTTCAATATCATTGCCGTGCTTCTGATGCTCCCGGCTTCGGATGTCCTGGTGCATCTGGTGCAGAAGGCCCTTCCCGTTACGGACAAGGAGCGTGCGGTCAGCGAGAGAAAGCGCGAGCTGCAGATGCTGGATCCCCGCTTCATCACCTCGACCTCCTATGCAATTGATCAGTGCCAGAAGGCAACGGTCCGGATGGCGGACTACACACAGGAAGCGCTGGAAACGGCGGTGGACCTCGTTCTTCACTACAATGAGGAAGGGGCCGCGAAGGTGGATCAGCTCGAGCGCACGGTGGATGACTACGAGGATCAGCTGAACAGCTATCTTTCGAGTATTTCCGGCAAGACCTTTACCGCAAAGGATTCTCATATGTTCACGCTTCTGATGCATTGCATCGGCGATTTCGAGAGAATCAGTGACCACGCCCTGAATGTCATGCAGAAGGCACGGGAAATGAATGAGAAGGGTGAGATGTTCTCGCCGCGCGCGCAGGAAGAGCTTCAGATTTTTGAGGCGGCGCTGAAGGATATTCTGGAGCGGACCGTGCGTGCGTTCCGCGAGGACAATCTTCAGATTGCTGCGACGGTGGAGCCTCTGGAAGAGGTCATTGACGGACTGAACATGGAGATCAAGCGGCGTCATGTCAAGCGTCTGCGCAAGGGCAAGTGCACGGTGGAGACCGGCATGGCACTCGAGGACATCATTACGGACTACGAGAGAATCGCGGATCACTGCAACAACATCGCCGTGCATCTGTCGCAGCGGACGGAGGACGGGTTCGATACGCATGAGTATCTGGAACATCTGGAACACAATGCAAGGCAGGATTTCCGCACGAATGTCTCTCTGTTCGAGGCGAAGTACCGTCTTCCGGGGCTGGAGGAGACGTCAGCTCCTGAAGAAGAAATGAAGGGTCAGGAGACATCCGGGCAGCAGGCGGCGCAGGAGGCGGAACTGACTGCGGCGGAGAAATTCGGAAAACGTGTAAAAGAAAAGAAGGAAGAGAAAAAGGTGTCCAAAAAGGACACGAAGAAAGATTCCAAAAAAACGAAGAAGAACAAGGAATAAAGGAAAGGGCGGCGGAATTTTAAAGACCGCAGATCAAAAGCCCCCGGGACGGCAGGAAGTCATTTGCTGGCTGCATCAGCAATGATTCTGCTCCGTTCCGGGGGCTTTTTCAGTCTGTATTTATGGGACCATAATAAAATCAGAACCTGTCCGGGGGTGACCCCGGACGGTCTGCCGCTTTGGGACAGGTCATTATTGCATCTGTCCGCCGTGGTCCAGAAGAGAGAGTTTGGTGTCATAGAGCTTCTGGGAGAGATCGACGTAGATCTGATGAGGGTTGTCCAGGCGTCTGGACTCCTCCCAAAGCGTGTCCTGCTCCTTCAGGCAGTAATCGCGGATTTCCATCGTGGGACGGGATTCATAGACGCACCTGCCGCTCTGGAACAGCGGGATCAGCATCTCGCGGAGCGTGAATTCGCCTGGATGGAGTGTGGTCTTCTTCCAGGGCTCTCCGGGATCAAAGAGAAGAAGCGGCTCATCCTCGCGGTAGGTTTCATCGGCGAAGCAGATGAGGTCTGCCTTGATCTTATGGCTGTCCTTCTCGTAAACACGGTAGATCTTCTTGTTGCCGGGATTGGTGATCTTCTCTGTATTCTCCGAGAGCTTGATCTTCGGTTCGAAAGAGCCGTCTTCTCTCTGCACGGCGGCAAGCTTGTAAACACCGCCGAAGCTCGGGTTATCCTTCGCAGTGATGAGGTGCGTGCCGACGCCGAAGGAGTCGATGCAGGCGCCCTGCTGGTACAGGGAGTTGATGAGATGCTCATCGAGATCGTTGGAGCAGCAGATCTTCGCCTGCGGGTAGCCGGCCTTGTCCAGCATCTTCCGTGCCTTCTTGGTCAGATAAGCGAGGTCGCCGGAATCCAGACGGATGCCGATATGATCGAGAGGAAGTCCCTTCTCCTTCATATAATCAAAGGTTCGGATGGCGTTCGGAATGCCACTTCCCAAGGTGTCGTAGGTGTCGACAAGGAGCGTGCAGGCGGAAGGATAGAGCTCCGCGTAGGTCTTGAAGGCCTCGAACTCGCTCTCAAAGCTCATGATCCAGCTGTGCGCATGCGT
Organism: Lachnospiraceae bacterium; assembly: GCA_036721955.1. Classification (GTDB taxonomy): domain Bacteria; phylum Bacillota; class Clostridia; order Lachnospirales; family Lachnospiraceae; genus CAG-791. The sequence goes on from DAIMKA010000053.1 coordinate 8,035, forward strand.
GCCGAGAACCGGAACGTTGAACAGTTCACCGCACAGTACATTGGAGGTTCCGGCGCAGCCCGCGATCACGGCAGCTCTTGCTCCGTACGTTCCGGCATCCGGTCCCTGCGCGCGGCGAAGACCGAACTCCATGATGGGAGCGCCCTTGGCTGCGTAACAGATCCGGGCGGATTTGGTCGCGATCAGGCTCTGATGATTGATGATGCACAAAATAGCGGTTTCAACAAGCTGTGCTTCCATGATGGGAGCAACGACCTTGACGATGGGCTCTCTCGGGAAAATCAGAGATCCCTCGGGGATGCAGTAAATGTCCCCGTGAAAATGGAAGTCCGCGAGGTAATCCAGAAAATCCGCGTCAAAAATGCCGGTGCTGCGCAGATATTCGATGTCCTGCGAGGAAAAGTGCAGATCCTCAATGTAGCGGACCAGCTGCTCTACGCCGCACATGATGGAATATCCGCCGCCGAAGGGATTGTTGCGGAAGAACGCATCGAAGATGACGGTCTTGTTCTCATCCCGATGCTTGAAATAGCCCTGCATCATGGTGAGCTCGTAGAAGTCAGTCAGGAGTGTCAGATTCTGTCTGTCCATGATTATCCTTTCATTCCGAGTCCGCGTCTCTTCTGAAAATCAGACCGCCGGTTCTTACGTTGAATCCGGCTGGCGCGAACCTATTTTGCATTCCGGTTTCCCGGTGTTTCTGCCGTTTCCTGTGCGTCACGATACCGGAAACGGCCTCTCAGACAGTCTGATGATACACCATCCGCCCGGAATGTGGTGAAAAAGTGCAAAAAATCAGGGATTCTCATAATTTCCTAGTCAGGTCGCTTGCTTGACACTGTTTTTGACAGGGCCGTATAATTTGTAACGTTCAGCACATGCCGGTTCGGATGTGAATCGGCTGCCTGCAGACAGATTCACAATCCGGACCGGCATGCGGCCAAGCCCCGAAGGGGCTATGGCCGACCGCAGCGAGAATTTTCGAAGAAAATGCGAGCTGCGGTGCTGAATCAGAAAAGATGTGAATCGGCTGCCTGCAGCATTGTGCTGAACCGGCAGATGTGAATGACTCACATCCGTTCCACTATATTGCGTTCCGCAGACTGACGAGAAAGGTCTGCGAAGGAGGTCTTATGTACAACAAGGTAAACCCCGATCTGAATTTCGTGCAGCGTGAGCAGAACACGGCGAAATTCTGGGAGGACAATGACATCTTCAACAAGAGTGTTCGCGAGAACGAGGGACACCCGATTTACATGTTCTATGACGGCCCGCCGACGGCAAACGGCAAGCCGCACATCGGACATGTGGAGACCCGTGTCATTAAGGATATGATTCCCCGCTACCATACCATGAAGGGGGAGCAGGTTCCGAGAAAAGCCGGCTGGGATACGCACGGCCTTCCGGTTGAGCTGGAAGTCGAGAAGGAAATCGGAATCGAAGGCAAGGATCAGATTGAAGAGTACGGCATCGAGCCTTTCATCAAGAAGTGCAAGGAGTCGGTGTGGAAGTACAAGGGAATGTGGGAGAAATTCTCCCGTCAGGTCGGTTTCTGGGCGGACATGGATCATCCCTACGTTACCTATTATGATGACTACATCGAGTCAGAGTGGTGGGCGCTGCAGCAGATCTGGAACAAGGGACTTCTTTACAAGGGATTCAAGGTTGTTCCCTACTGCCCGAGCTGCGGAACGCCGCTGTCCTCTCATGAGGTGGCACAGGGCTATAAGACCCTGAAGGACCGCACGGCAATTGTGCGCTTCAAGGCAGTCGGCGAGGATGCGTATTTCCTTGCCTGGACGACGACGCCCTGGACGCTTCCGTCGAACATCGCGCTCTGCGTGAATCCGGAGGATACCTACATCAAGGTGAAGGCCGCGGACGGCTACACCTATTACATCGCCGAGGCACTGGCAGACCAGGTACTCGGAAGCCTTGCAGAGGATGGAAAGCCTGCCTATGAGGTTCTGGAGACCTGCAAGGGAAGTGACCTCGAGTACAAGGAATACGAGCCGCTTTATCAGTGCGCGAAGGACTGCGTGGACCGTCAGCACAAGAAGGCGTTCTTCGTCTACTGCGATGATTACGTCACCATGACAGACGGTACCGGCATAGTTCATATTGCACCGGCATTCGGTGAAGATGATGCCAGAGTCGGCCGCAAGTACAACGCACCGTTTGTTCAGATGGTGGACGACCATGGCCGCATGAAGCCGGAGACCGGAAAGTTTGCCGGCATGCGCTGCAAGCCCACAGAGGCAGAGATCAAGGAAGGCGCTGTCAGCTGCGATCCCGAGGTTTTGAAGGACCTGGAGGAGAGGGGCATTCTTTTTGCCGCTCCGAAGGTGGAACATGACTATCCGCACTGCTGGAGATGCGGAACGCCTCTGATTTACTATGCGCGTGAGTCCTGGTTCATCAAGATGACCGCGGTCCGCGACGACCTTGTCCGCAATAACAAGGAAATCAACTGGGTTCCACCGACCATGGGAGAAGGCCGCTTTGGCAACTGGCTGGAGAACATT
>DAIMKA010000054.1:0-2253 GCA_036721955.1 Lachnospiraceae bacterium
GGCGCCATCTTTCCGAAAAACGCGAAGCGGTTTGAGGGAGAGGTGCCGACGAAAGCAGAGGGCGCCATCTTTCCGAAAACGCGAAGCGGTTTGAGGGAAGGTGCCGACGAAAGCAGAGGGCGCCATCTTTCCGAAAAACGCGAAGCGGTTTGAGGGAAGGCACCGACGAAAGCGGTGGGCGCCATCTTTCCGAAGACGCGAAGCGGTTTGAGGGAAGGCGCTGACGAAAGCGGTGGGCGCCATTTTTCCGAAGACGCGAAGCGGTTTGAGGGAAGGTGCCGACGAAAGTGGCGGGCGCCATCTTTCCGAAAACGCGAAGCGGTTTGAGGGAGAGGTGCCGACGAAAGTAATATTTTTAATAGAAGGGGCAGAGGAGTGCATCTCCCCTGCCCCTTTTGCTATCTTCGATACAATAAGGAGAATCCAGATGGGAATGACAATGACACAGAAGATCCTTGCGCGCCGCGCGGGTCTTCCTTCGGTCAAGGCAGGGCAGCTGATTGAGGCGGATCTTGATCTTGTGCTCGGCAATGACATTACTGCTCCGGTTGCGATTAAGGAAATGAACCGCTTCCGGAAAGAAGGTGTGTTCAATAAGGACAAGATCGCACTGGTTCCGGATCACTTCGTTCCGGCCAAGGACATCAAGTCTGCGGAGAACTGCAAGTGTGTCCGCGAATTTGCACACCGCAATAAGATCACCAATTATTTTGAAGTCGGACAGATGGGAATCGAGCATGCGCTCCTTCCGGAGCAGGGCCTTGTGGCACCCGGGGATGTGATCATCGGTGCGGATTCCCACACCTGCACTTACGGCGCACTCGGTGCTTTCTCCACCGGCGTCGGTTCCACGGACATGGCTGCCGGCATGGCAACCGGAAAGGCATGGTTCAAGGTTCCGTCTGCCATTCAGTTCCATCTGACCGGGAAGCTTTCTCCCTGGGTCAGCGGCAAGGACGTTATCCTTCATATCATCGGCATGATCGGTGTGGACGGAGCCCTCTACCAGTCGATGGAATTCACCGGTCCCGGCGTTGCCGAGCTGTCGATGGATGACCGCTTTACCATCTCCAACATGGCGATTGAGGCAGGCGGCAAGAACGGTATTTTCCCGGTGGACGAGAAGACGCTTGCCTATGAGAAGGAGCACGGCGCAGCCGAAGGGCGGATTTTCGAGGCGGATCCCGATGCCGAGTACGAGAAAACCTACGAGATCAACCTTTCGGAAATCAAGCCGACTGTTTCCTTCCCCCATCTTCCGGAGAACGCGAAGACCTTCGATGAGATTCCGGAGATCCGGATTGACCAGGTGGTCATCGGATCCTGCACCAACGGACGCATCAGCGACCTTCGCACGGCGGCGGCGATCCTGAAGGGACGCCATGTCGCGGAAGGCATGCGCTGCATCGTGATTCCGGCGACGAACCGGATTTATCTGAAGGCACTGGAGGAGGGCCTCATTGAGACCTTCATCAAGGCAGGAGCTGTGGTTTCCACGCCGACCTGCGGACCGTGTCTTGGCGGCTACATGGGAATTCTGGCGGCCGGAGAGCGCTGTGTTTCCACGACCAACCGCAACTTTGTCGGCCGCATGGGTGACACGACCTCGGAGATCTACCTTGCAAGCCCGGCAACGGCGGCTGCATCGGCAATCGCGGGTGTCATTGCGGATCCTTGCAAATATTGAGGAGGGATGAAGAGAAGAATGGAAGCAGCAAGAGGAACAGTATTCAGATTCGGTGACAACGTAGATACGGATGTCATCATTCCCGCCCGGTATCTGGCAACCTCCGAGCCTTCGGAGCTTGCCGCGCACTGCATGGAGGACATTGACAAGACCTTCATTCAGAAGGTGAAAAAGGGCGATATCATTGTTGCGGGACGCAACTTCGGCTGCGGCTCTTCCCGCGAGCATGCACCGATTGCCATCAAGGCGGCCGGCGTCTCCTGCGTCATCGCAGAGACCTTCGCGCGGATTTTCTACCGCAATGCCATCAACATCGGTCTTCCGATCATTGAGTGCCCGGAGGCGGCGAAGGAGATCAGGGAAGGAGAGACGGTGTCCGTCAATTTTGACACCGGCGTCATCACCGATGAGACAACGGGCAAGACGTATCAGGGACAGGCGTTTCCGCCGTTCATGCAGGGGCTGATCGATGCAGGCGGACTGATCAACTACGTCAACAGCAAGGAAGCGTAAAAAGATACATAACCATTTGCATGGAAAATGAAATTGGCAGATGCGGAACAACT
>DAIMKA010000054.1:2383-5379 GCA_036721955.1 Lachnospiraceae bacterium
CGGACCGGTTCGGATCATCCGGCGGACCTATTCCGCGATGTAATGTACACCCCAGACGGTTTCGTTGTTGTCTCCGCAGGCGGAAAAGCACATCACGGGATTCCCTGCCTCGTCGCTCATCCGGATGGCGACGCCCTCGTAGCTGTCATCCTCCAGTGTCAGATTCAGATACGGAGAATCCGGAACCAGCTCAAAGCTTCCGATCCGGTCTCCGAGAGGCGTCACGGAATTCTTTCGGACCGCTTTTTCTTCTGCGGACCGGGTGCCGGAGGCTGCGGAAGAGAAATCGACCCGGCCTGCGTCTTCCTCATCCGTGACCGCATAGATTCCGCCGTCGGGCTGCAGGGAGAGGAGCTCGTCCTCCGGAACATCGGCGGAGATGTCGGTCCCGTGATCGATCATGTAGTAGGTGCCGACAACATCGGAAAGCGCATACCCGTTTTCCGGGAGCGTTTCTCCAGAGGTCTCAAAGGGGGCGGCAACAAGCCACCCGTTCTGCGTGAGGAAGAGCTGGTGAACACGCGGCTCATGATATTCGTCATGATCAGCGAAACGCTGATGGTAGACGAGATAGAGCTTCCCGTCCCCGTCCTCCAGGACGGAGTTGTGTCCGGGGGCCATGTAGGTGACATCCAGACTCGGAAAGGTGTAGTTGCCCATCATTTTGAGGCCGTACCTCTCCTGATGGGAGCCGCCGAGCGTCTGGCCGGAAGGATCGGTGTAGGGACCATCCGGATTTTCCGAGCGGAAGAGGCGGATCTGATAGCCGCCTTCTGCCGTAAGATTTCCGTAGGAGACGAAGAGGTAATAATAGCCGGATGCCGCATCGTACTGAATCCACGGCCCCTCGCAGGACTGATGATTGCCGCCGATCAGGTGTTTTCCGAAGTAGGAATCCACGCCGTTCTCATCATTCCGCTCAGGGTGAATCACTTCCCCGGTTTTCTCATCGAGTTCGAGAAGGAAAATTCCGCCTGACCAGCTGCCGTAGACCATCCACAGCCGTCCGTCCGCGTCATAGAACACGGTGGGATCAATGGCGTTGGGCCACTTCATATTGTTGTAATCGGAGAGAGTGAGATACCTCGTCTTGAGCTCGGTTTCATCCGCGACATAGCTCATGATGTCGACCTTGCCCTTTTTGGCATCCAGGCGGGTGAAGCCGGAGTCGAGAAGGCGGCCCCGGTATTCATAGGGACCGCTGATGGAATCCGAGACGGCCCAGCAAAGGGAAGATTTCACATAAGTGGAAGAGGTGCAGAAATACATGCAGTATTTCTGCATGGCCTTGTTGTAGATGATGTCCGGGGCCCACACGCTGTAGCCGCCTTCGGAATTCTTCCCGACCCAGGAAAAGGCATCGGACTCTTCGGAGAACAGATTGGAAAAAAGCCTGTTGTGCCGTGAAACGCCGCTGAATACGCCGGTCCAGTGCCGGAGATCGTCCGATTTGGCGGCGGTCATATGGGATCCGAAAATCCAGTAGGTGCCGTCCTCTGCCCGGATGACGGAAGGATCGTGAACACTGGCGCCTCCGTCCGTATGACCGGAAGGAAGGGCCGCGGGATCGCTTCCTTCCATTTTCTCCTGAACGGCGGCATCGGACAGACGGATTCCGTTCACGGTGGAGGCACAGCCGGAAAGAAGTGTGAGGGCGGTGATGGCCGCAAGGCCGGACAAAGCGGTTCTTTTCATCATAGAATATCCTCCCTGTCGCATCTGATGGATGGAAGAAGCATGTCGGGAACAGCCGGCGATGGTGTTCTGTGTCCGGTTCATCCCTGCACCTTAAAACCCCATTCACCAATGCTCCATACAACAAACGAAATCTCGCTGCAGATACAGGATCGGCGGTCTCTTACGTGTTCTTCAAAGGAGAGTAGGCGATCCGCACGTTGATGTCCTGATTGTAGTTGCCGAAGGTTTTGCCGAAGAGGGTGAGGCCGCCGATGTTGACGGCGGAATCCAGAACCGCAATGCGGAACCGGATGGAGCTCTTGTCGGTCAGGCGGAACGAATCGATGGTGACATCCGACTTGCGGTCGCCGTCGATGAAGGTTCCCTTCTTGTTGATCTGCAGCATTTTCAGAAGGCCGTACTGATTCCAGTTCGGAAACCACCAGTCCGGCGTGAGAAGACCGCGCACCTCGCCGAAATCCCCGGGAGAGGTCCACTGGGCGACATTCACGTTGTTGAGGAAAAAGGTGATGTCGGAGGGCCAGTTCTCATTGACGCCGGGAGCCTCGGAGGAGATCTCCATGGAGATGCAGATCTCGTCAATCTGCTGCCCGTAGGGGATGAAATTCGGAATGGCGTATTCCACATATCCTTTGGTGAACCAGAGAATGTCCGCGGTATAGCGGTCATTGTGGAAGAAGTAGCGCCGGTCGTCCACCTCGCCGATCAGATGCTTCTCGGAAGCAAGGCCGCAGGTCGGATAGACATCGCAGTCGCAGTAATGTCCGACCGGGATGGACGTGTTGTAGATATTCTGATCCGGAATGCCGCGGTCCAGCTCCACGAGAATTTTATCCTGATTGACCGTGCAGATCTTCTGGTTGCCGTGCCCGCCCTGCTGGTTGGTGACGTGAACCAGGCCGCATTCCTCCAGGAGGCGGATGTGGCCGGTCAGCGCCCCGTTGGAAATGTCGAGCTCCTGTGCCAGATCCTTCATATTGATTCCGTTGTTCTCCAGCAGAATGTTCAGAATCCGGATCCGGATCTCGGAACCAAGGGCCTTGAAGACATCCAGTCCGTCTTCGAGATTGGTGATGCGCAGCATAAAAAGTACCTCCTGCCTGAGCAGCTGTTTTAGAAAAATGTAAACTAGAAAAGGAATATGTAAACATCTACAAGAATACTCTTTTATTTTAGCAGATGCGACACACAATACAACCAAGAAAAAGGAAAAGTAAAACGGATAACTTCGTCATGATCACTGCAAAAGTTTAGATAAAGCAAAAATACAACAGAAAAAACTAAAATACTTGTTGACA
>DAIMKA010000054.1:5389-10090 GCA_036721955.1 Lachnospiraceae bacterium
AAAGAATTACAGGATAAAACACCGGGAAACAGCAGTTCCGCAGCACGTTTCATTCATATTCCAGGAGGGAAAAGGTATGAAGAAAAAGTTATTGAGTGCATTGCTTGCAGGTGCCCTCGCAGCTTCCGTACTGACCGGATGCGCGGACGCAGTCAGCGACGCGGCAGCGGATGACACCGCAGCGGCAGACGACACGGCAGCAGCGGATGACACCGCGGCAGATGACGCGGCAGCGGAGGATACGGATGCGGCAGACGAGGCATCCACCGACACTGCAACGGCAGTCACCACCGTCGGCGATCCGAACGGCACGCACATGGAAGTGTGGTCCTTCGTTGAAGCACACAACACGTTCTATGCGAAGATGGTTGACAAGTGGAATCAGGAGAATCCTGACAAGACCATCGAGGTTACTTTCACCACATATCCTTATGCAGACATGCATCAGAAGCTTCTGATGAGCCTTTCCGCAGGAGAGGGCGCTCCGGACATCTGCGACGTAGAGATGGGACAGGTTCCGAACATCTACGAAGGACTGGATACCTGGCTGTATCCTCTGGATGACGCCATGAAGCCGTATGCGGCTGACATGCTGCAGTCCCGCCTGGATGCATACAAGGGCTCCGACGGCAAGCAGTACGGCGCACCGTTCCATGTAGGCGCGACGGTTATGTATTACAACATGAAGGCTCTCGAGGATGCCGGCATCACGCAGGATGATGTGGATGCGGTTGTGACCTGGGATGACTGGGCGGCACTCGGCGAGAAGTATCTGGATGCCATCGGACACCCGGATGGAAAGTACTGGACCTCGGTGGATACCGGCGGAACCGACTGGCAGTGGATCGCAATGGCAGAGTACGGTGAGGACTGGACCGGCGGATACGACGGAAAGGCAAACGTACAGCTTGAGTCGGTCAAGAACATGCTGACTCAGGAGCAGGAGTGGGTGAACAGCGGACTCGCAGAGGTTTCTCCTGACGGACACGTCGACCTTGAGGCCGGCTACCAGAACATTCTGGATCACAACATTGTTTCCTTCCCGAAGGCAATGTGGTACATGAGCCGTTTCACCAACTACATGCCTGAGGAAAAGGGCAACTGGTACATTGCAAAGTGCCCGGTATTCAAGGAGGGCCAGAACTGCTCCGTTGGTATCGGCGGAACCGGCACGGTTGTTACCCAGCAGGCAGCTGACAAGGCACTTGCAGCAGATTTCCTCTGCTATGCAAAGATGTCGCCTGAAGGCGAGCAGATGATCTGGGATGACCTCGGATTCGATGTCTGCAACACCTCCCTGTGGACGGATGATGCATTCGCACACGATGACAGCAACCAGTACAACCAGTTCTTCCGCAACTATCCTTACGACGTTCTTGCTGAGATCAAGGATCAGATCGGCACGGTTATGACGGTTCCGATTTCCCCGACCATCAACGAGTACGCGAACAACACCACTCTGAATGAGATCCTTGAGGACGGCATGGATGTGGATGAGGCTCTTCAGGAGCTGCAGGATGCGGTTGACGCAGAGCAGTAATTCATAAGAAACGGCAGGCGCGGCCGGAAAAGCCGGGCGGGAGACCGCAGGGCAGAGAGTTTTCCGGCGGCCGTGCCGGACAGGAATGGGAAGCCCCGAAAGCCCTGAAAAGCTTCAGGGTTTCCCTTTTTTGTAACGATTGGGCAACTGAGATTTTCGATGTGAATTCACCTGCCTGCAGCCCGATTCACATTGGAAATGCACGGAATCGTTACCTTTATATTAAGAAACGAGGAAACCAGGATGAACAAAAAGAAGAGCGGCAGCGGTTTTCTGTACTCGCAGAAGGTCGCGCCATATGTATTTGTCGCACCCTTTATCATCTGCTTCGCAATCTTCTGGGTATATCCGCTGATTTCAGCATTTGTCATGTCCATGGAGGATATCGGAGCGATCACCAGAACGTTTGTGGGATTCAAGAATTTCCAGAAGCTTCTGACGGACAAGGTCTTCCACACGGCCTGCCTGAACAGTCTGGAGTACACGGTTTTCACCTGCGCGCTTCTGATTCCGTTTCCGCTTCTGTACGCGGTGATGATGGACGGGAATATTGTCAAGGCCAAGGGCCTCTGGAAGGCAATGATGTATGTGCCGGCCCTGACCTCCGTTGTCATTTCCGGTACCCTGTTCCGTCTGATGTTCACGGAATACCGCACCGGCCAGATGAATGTTCTGATGGCGTTCTTCGGACTTCCGGCCTTCAAATGGCTGAAGGTGAAGTGGACATCGGAAATCGCCCTGCTCGTTCTGTGCTGCTGGCGATGGACCGGTGTGAATACCCTGTATTTTATGTCCGGACTCAAATCCATCGACAAATCGATGTACGAATCCGCAGAGATTGACGGTGCGAACAGCTGGCAGAGATTCCGTTTCATTACGCTCCCTCTGATCAAGCCGACCACCATTTACGTTCTGACCATTTCCATTTATGCGGGACTTGCGATGTTCCTGGAGTCCTTCATGCTGTGGGCAGGAAACGATTCCCCGAAGAACATCGGACTGACCATTGTCGGATACCTGTACAAGCGCGGCATCCAGAAGAACGACATGGGCTATGCCTGCGCCGTCGGTGTTGTCCTGATGATCATCGGACTGACCATCAACTTCATTCAGCTGGGACTGAATGGCACTCTGAAGAAGGAGGAAGACTGATATGGCAAACCGGAATCCTTCTGATGCTTCCGGAAAGAAGCTTCGCTCCGTATCCAAGACGCACCGGATTCTCTCCGTGCTGGGAACAGCGTTTTTTGCGATTCTTTCCTGCATCCTGATTTATCCGCTTTTCTGCGGACTGATTGCATCGTTCCGTCCTGGACGTGAGCTGATCCGACGTGGCCTGGCACTGAACCTGGATCCCAAGGGGATGACCCTGAACAACTACATCTATCTGTTCAGCGGGAATGCCGATTCCAGGAAGTACTGGATGTGGTTCAAAAACTCCATGGTTCTGACCATCGTGACCGTTGTGCTGACGCTGATTGTATGCTACTTTGTTTCCTACGGAATTACGATGTACAACTTCAAGCTCCAGCGCTTTCTGTTCATTCTGGTCATCGCGACCATGATGGTTCCGTTCGAAATCCTTCTGATGCCTCTGTATCAGGAAATGATTGACATCAAGCTGATCGACACGATGGCGGGCGTGATCCTGCCGGGTCTGTGTTCGGCGTCAACGATTTTCTTCTTCCATCAGTACATGATTTCGCTTCCGAAGGAGCTCCTGGATGCGGGAAGAATTGACGGAGCAAACGAATATTATATTTCGGTCAAAATCATGATGCCGATCACCAAGCCGGCATTTTCCTCCATGGCGATCCTGTGTGCCATGGGCGCATGGAACAACATGCTCTGGCCTCTCATGGTCTTCCGCAAGGCGGAGAAGTTCACCCTGACCATCGGTCTGAACACTCTGCTGACACCTTACGGCAACAACTATGATATGCTGATTGCGGGTTCCATGCTGGCGATTGTTCCGATCATGGTCGTATTCCTGGCATTCCAGAAATACATCATCGACGGAATGACGGCGGGCGCAGTCAAGGGCTGATCCGTATCTTATCAGGAAGTCAGGCAGCCTGCAGCGGAGTCTGTCCGGAAAATGCTTTCGGACAGACTCTTTTGCATAAATCAGTTTTCAGACATTACAGACAGACACAAGAAAGGGAGGTACCACACAGATGGCACGCAAAACAAAACTGATTGTCGACAAGGATTTTAAAATCGGGGAAGTGGATAAAAGAGTCTACGGATCCTTTATCGAGCACCTCGGCCGTGCGGTGTATACGGGCATTTACCAGCCGGATCACCCGACCGCGGATGAGCTGGGATTCCGCAGGGATGTGATTGATCTTGTCCGGGAACTGGACGTTCCGATCGTCCGTTATCCCGGCGGAAACTTTGTCTCCAATTTCTACTGGGAGGATTCCGTCGGACCGAAGGACCAGAGAAAGCCGAGGCTTGATCTGGCATGGAGAACCTATGAGCCCAATCTGGTCGGCATCAACGAGTTCTCCAAGTGGGCGAAGAAGGCGAACACCAATGTCATGATGGCCGTCAACCTCGGAACCCGCGGAACCACGGACGCATTGAACCTTCTGGAGTACTGCAACCTGGACACCGATTCCTATTATGCGAATCTCCGCCGCCAGCACGGCGACAAGGATCCGTACGGCATCAAGCTCTGGTGCATGGGAAATGAAATGGACGGACCGTGGCAGATGGGACACAAGGAGGCACAGGAATACGGCCACCTTGCAGCGGAGACCTCCAAGGCCATGAAGACCATGGATCACTCCATTGAGACGGTTGTCTGCGGATCCTCCAACGTCATGATGCCGACCTTCGGCAAGTGGGAGTCGACGGTCCTGGATGAGGCCTACGACTACGTGGACTACGTTTCCCTCCATCAGTACTGGGGCAATCCGGACAACGACACGCCGGAGTTCTTCGCGGTGACGGATGATCTGGAATATTTCCTGAATTCCGTGATTGCAACCTGTGATTACGTAAAGGCAACCAAACACGGCAAGAAGAACATCAACCTGTCCTTTGATGAGTGGAATGTCTGGTATCACTCCACACAGCAGGACAATGAGGACATGGAGAACCTTCCCTGGAGATCCCACCCGCATCTTCTGGAGGATATCTACAACTATGAGGAT
>DAIMKA010000055.1:0-10050 GCA_036721955.1 Lachnospiraceae bacterium
AGGGTGCGGTATCCGGCAGAAGCGGTGGTTTTCACTTCAAAAACAGAAGTTCTCAGGAGATTTCGGTTGAATCAGAACATACGTTCTGCTAAGATACAGAGGGAACGTACTTGAGTTCCCTGCGGCAGAGCCGGTACCCTTCCGATACGTTTGGGGACGGTCCGTCTCAGAGGGCCGCGGGATGAACAGGAACTCCCTGTTCCCGGAAAGCTGTCTATGTCCTCCCATACTTACATTGCCATTGATTTGAAATCCTTCTACGCTTCCGTGGAATGCGTGGAGCGCCGGCGCGATCCTCTGACCACACACCTTGTCGTGGCGGATCCTTCCCGCACGGAGAAAACCATCTGCCTTGCGGTCTCGCCTTCTCTGAAGGCCTACGGTCTTCCCGGACGAGTGCGCCTGTTCGAGGTTGTGCAGAAGGTACGCGGGATCAATGCCGAAAGACTCCTTAAGGCTCCCGGTCACCGTTTCCTTGGGAGCTCCGATGACGCAGGGCTTCTTGCCGGCGATCCCTCTCTTTCCCTTGAATACATCATCGCTCCGCCGCGGATGGCCCGCTACATGCAGATCAGTACACAGATTTACCAGATCTATCTGCGCTACATTGCGCCGGAGGATATCCATGTCTATTCCATTGACGAGGTCTTTCTGGACGCCACCGCATACCTTCGCACCTATCACCTGTCCGCACGTGACCTTGCGAGGAAGATGATTCTGGATGTCCTGCGGGAGACCGGCATCACGGCAACTGCCGGCATCGGAACCAATCTGTATCTCGCCAAGGTAGCCATGGACGTGGAGGCGAAACACATTGCACCGGATGAAAACGGCGTCCGCATCGCCGAACTGGATGAACTGTCCTACCGCCGAAGCCTCTGGTCCCACCGCCCCCTTACGGATTTCTGGAGAGTGGGCCGCGGCTACGCGCGAAAGCTCGAGGAAGCCGGGCTCCACACCATGGGAGACATTGCGCGATGCTCGCTCGGCGGGCCTTCTGACTTCTACAATGAGGACCTTCTGTACCGCATGTTCGGCGTCAATGCCGAGCTTCTGATCGACCATGCCTGGGGATGGGAGCCCTGTACCATGGCCGACATCAAGGCGTATCGCCCCGCCTCCCGCAGCAGCGGGTCCGGTCAGGTTCTCTCCTGCCCGTATTCTTCCGGCAGAGCCCGTCTGGTCGTGCGGGAAATGGCCGATCAGCTTGCTCTCGATCTGACCGCCCGCCATCAGGTCACGGATCAGATCGTTCTGACCATCGGCTATGATGCCTCCTCCCTCACGGATCCCTCCGTCCGGAAGACGTACCGGGGCCCTGTCACCTCCGACCGTTATGGCAAGCCTGTTCCGAAGCCTGCCCACGGGACAGAGCACCTTTCCTCTCTGACAGCCTCCTCCCGCCGGATTCTGGATGCGGCGACGGCTCTGTATGACCGGATCATCAATCCCTCTCTCCTGGTACGCCGCCTGTATCTTACTGCCGGAGACGTAGTCCCGGAGAGCGCCGCTTCCGGTCCGGTCTTTCAGCAGATGGATCTTTTCACGGACTATGCCGCCAGGGAGGCCCGTGAAAAGGAAGTGAAGGAAATGGAGAAACGCGACCGCAGGATTCAGGATGCTCTGCTGTCCATCAAGGAGAAATACGGGAAAAATGCCGTCCTTCGCGGCATGAATCTCGAAGAGGGCGCCACCGCACGAGAGCGCAATGAACAGATCGGAGGACACAAAGCATGAACACCACAGCCGTTGCTGCAGAGCCGGACGAATCCTGCCGGCTCCCGGGTACAGGAGGATCTATCCATGAGTGCTGATTCCTATGAGGATATCCTGGGTCTTCCCCATCACGTGTCGCATACGCATCCGCACATGCCGCGAAAGGACCGCGCCGCGCAGTTCGCTCCCTTTGCCGCACTGTCCGGCTATGAAGCTGCCATTCACGAGGCCGCGAGACGCACCGTTCCCCGCATGGAGCTGGAGGAAGATGAGAAGGAAGAGCTGGACCGGACCTTCTCTCTTCTTGCTTCCCAGGTTCGGACGCGCGGCTTCTCACAGGCCGTGCAGGTCACATTTTTCCTTCCGGACCAACGGAAAACCGGAGGAAACTACCTCGTCTCCTCCGGCACTGTCCGTAAAATTCATTTGGATTCCCGCATTCTGGATCTGGAAGAGGCAGCTGGCAGCGTCCGCACCATTCCTCTTGCCGACATCTGTCAGCTGGAGCTGCTGTCATGATTCCTCACTCTGTCTCCGAATTCACGATGTTGCGGATTTCCCTCGTCAGCCGGTCCGTTCCGTGATCCTTCTTGTTCATCATCAGGAGAAGCGTCTGCCCGGCCTCCGGATCATTATCGAAGTACACACCGAGCCAGCCGTCCCAGCCGTACTCTCCCTTGTGTCCGATGGTCACCGCCTGGGAAGGATCCACCATGACGCGGTTCAGATTGGCATAGGAATGTCCCGCGAGGCCGGACCAGGTGTCAAATCTCGCCTGCTGCCGGGCGCTCAGTCTCCCGGAGGACAGGAATCGGACCGTTCCGGGCCGCAGAACCTGTCTGCCGCTCTCTGCCGTTCCATGATTCATGAGCATGCCGGTGAATTTCCGGTAATCATCCAGGGTCGAGAACAGTCCCGCTCCGCCGGATTCAAACGGATTCTCACCGCCATTATTGCGGATTGCCAGGTGATTGCCTGTGTACGGAATCAGCTCCGCACCGGGCTCATCATTCCGGTTTCCGTATGCCGTCACGAGCCGGCTCTTCTTCTCTTCCGGGACATAGAAGGCCGTGTCCGTCATTCCGGTCGGATCCAGAATGCTCTCCTTCAGATATTCCCCGAAGGTCATGCCGGTAATCTTCTCGATCACGGCACCCAGAATATCCGCCGACACGCCATAGTTCCAGCTCGTTCCCGGCGCGAACAGAAGGGTGCACTCTCCGATTCTCTCCGCGAATTCCATCGTTGTCATGGCATGGTCGGTTCCGAGACGGGCGATCGCGTCGTCATAGATCACACCGGTTTCTCTCCCGGGCCTTGTCACCTCATCCGGATAAACAAGACCGGACGTCATGTTCAGCAGATCACGTACCCGCATCGGGTTGTCTGCCGGTACCGGACGAAGCTGTCCCTCCTCCGTCATATAGTTTTGTCTGCGGTAGCTCTCCAGATACCGTGAAACCGGATCCTGCAGATCTACATAGCCATCCTCGACAAGCTTCAGAAAAGCCGCTGCCGTCACCGGCTTGGACATGGAATACATACGGTAGATGCTGTCCCGCGAAATCTTTTTCTGCGTTTCCTTATCGGCATAGCCGCTCTCCAGATAGAACTGTTCCTCCCCGTCACGCACCAGGCAGAACGTACATCCTGCCATTTCATTTCCGGCAACGGCGCGGTCCATACATTTCTGCAGTATTTCCTTAATTTCTGTCATTGACATTCTTATACCTCGCTGAGGCAAAATCCGCGATACCAGAGAGAAGATGTCATCAGACATCCTCGAGTACAGCGGTTTTGCCGAATGTGGCACGTTTATGCCCTGTTTTCTCCGGACTACCGGTTCGCATTCCCATCTCACAAATCCATTGCAGAAAGGACGTGCATCCCGTTTGGAACGTGCTATGATTAGGTACGGCTTTGCGGCTGTTTCTTCTATTATATTCACAGACGTTTCCGGTGGGAAGAAGGGGCCGTTGACTTTTCTTATCTCTCAGAATTGGGGAGAGACTGGAGGTAATTATGGATTCCCTGGAACTTTGCAGAGAGCTTGCCATCATCATTGTGGCAGCTAAATTTTTCGGACTGGTGGCACGTAAGCTCCGTGCGCCGCAGGTCGCCGGCGAGATTATCGCTGGCCTTTTGATCGGCCCCAGTGTCCTGAATCTCGTTCAGACATCGGATTTTATGTCCGCCATGGCTGAGATCGGCGTCATTCTTCTGATGTTTTCCGCGGGCCTCGGCACGAACCTGCAGGATTTGAAGCGCACCGGTGCGAGAGCCTTTCTGATTGCCTGTGCAGGCGTATTTGTTCCCCTTGTCTGCGGCGCAATTCTGTATATGTGCTTCTACGGCTTCGCCGCTGTCGGAACGGAAGAATTCTATAAAGCCATTTTCATCGGCACCATTCTGACCGCGACCAGTGTCAGCATTACCGTACAGGCACTGAAGGAACTCGGCAAGCTGAACGGCGAGGTTGGTCAGACCATTCTGTCCGCCGCCATCATTGACGATGTCATCGGCATTCTGGTCCTGACCGTCGTGATCGGCTTCAAGGATCCCACAACGGATTTCCTCGGCGTGATCATTCATACCATCCTGTTCTTCGTATTCGCCGTCGGCGCCGGCATCATCATCAACCGGATTTTCCGCTGGGTCGATACCCGCTGGCCGCACACGCAGCGCATCCCGATCCTGGCCCTTGCACTCGCGTTCTCCTTCTCCTACATCGCCGAGCACTTCTTCGGCGTCGCAGATATCACCGGTGCCTACTGCGCAGGCGTCGTTCTCTGCACGCTCAGTGACTCGAATTACATCAACCGCAAGACGGATATTCAGTCCTACATGCTCTTCGGACCGATTTTCTTTGCTTCCATCGGCCTGCAGACCAACATCCGGGAGTTGAATACCACCATCCTGCTCTTCTCCGTCTGCTTCGTTCTCGTCGGCATGGCAGCCAAGATTCTCGGCTGCGGCGCGATGGCCAAGATTCTTCGCTATACGAACAATGACGCACTGAAAATCGGCTGCGGCATGATGACACGCGGTGAGGTGGCTCTGATCGTTGCGCAGCGCGGTCTGAAGATCGGTCTTCTGAACGAGACCTACTTCACCGCTGTAATCCTTCTGATCATCGTCAGCTCCATCACCACGCCGATCGTACTGAAGGCCCTGTATGCAAGAGATCCTGTGGATGATCCGCTTCCGGGTGAGGTGAAGGCGTAATCGCCGCAGGCGCGATTTCAGAAAATTGAAAGGCCCGCCGCGGCTGTGAACGTTCCGCAGGATGGATTCTCCTGCGAAGAGTTCCGGCCGCGGCGGGCTTGTTTTGTAGCTGAGTTTTGAAGGGCCTTATGACTGATTTTCCTCGGAGGCATCCGGGATGTCCGGAATCAGCTCCACATAGATCTGTTCGAATTCACCCTGCAGCTGCTCCCGGATTTTCCCCCGGATGGCCGCCCAGTGGCGTACATCGATGACACCGGTCACCTCATCCGGATTGACGTACACCTCAATCCACAGCTTTCGTCCCGTCTGAATCACATCCAGAAACGAGCAGCTGTACGGATAATCCTTCATAACGCCGTCCACTGCTCCCCGGATCGTGGACATGGCGCTCTCATCCGGCGCGAACAGCACCAGCTCACGAAACCCGTGCAGGATGGATGTAATCGGCTCCCGAATCAGCACGCAGGCCATCGTGATGGCAACCACGGAATCCAGATAAGGAACGATGGGCGCCGCCGGCGTATCCTTCAGGAACAGCTGGGAGAAGAAGGCAAGCGCAACTCCCATGCTGCTGACCGTGTCCTGTTTCCACAGATAGACCTCCGCCTCGATCGTCGGCGAATTGAGCTTCCGTGAGAGATGATTCAGAACGAGAAGGACCGCCAGGCACAGAAAGCCGATGATCATTTCATACAGTGCAACCCCGTTAAAATCCACGGTATGTCCGCCATCCAGAATGACACCGATGTTCGCTCCGATCATGGAGATGATGACGAACAGCAGAATTCCGTATTTTACAATCAGGAAAACGGATTCGAACTGAGAGTAGCCGTATGGATGCTTCTCTGTGACCGGCTTGTACAGGAGCGGAACCAGAACCAGGAAAGGTCCCAGCAGAATCAGATCCGCAATATCAAAGATCCCGTCCATCAGAATGGAGTAGGAATGAAAAACAACTGCCATCGCCACCTCGGTGATGGTAAAGAGTGCACTGCACAAAAAAGAGAAACGAAGAATCTTTTCTTCCTGACGTTCCCTGCTGGTAATGGTGCGCTGCTGCGCCGACATAAAAATCCTCCTGACTGATCCTGACCGTTTCTTCCATCGGCCTTTTCTTTTCGCTCCTGCATCCGCCGACACCACACGGAATTTCTCTCTGTAAGAGAATTCAGCATATGCCGGCTATTTTGGATGCACGGAATCATTATTTCCTTGTTTAGTGTAACACAAAAAGCGGTCCCGCATGGTCGTCAGGCCATGCAGAACCGCTCTTCCTGAATTCTTACCAAAGATTCGATCCGGTTATCCCCGGCAGATTTCTGTCTGCCGGACTCTCACCCTCTGCCGGGAACCTCCCTCCCTGGCAGAGAGCAGCTGCCGAATCATCACCCGGAGATCACTTCATCAGTGAACTTCAATGCTGGTAACCGGCTTCTTGACTTCTTTTGCCTTCTTCGGAACGGACAGTCTCAGAACGCCGTTCTCAAAGGAAGCCTTGATCTCTTCTGCGGTAATACCGTCACCCACGTAGAAGCTCCGTTCCAGATCACCGCTGTAACGCTCCTGACGGATGAGCTTGCCGGATTCCTTCTCCTTCTCATCCTTGTCAACTTCCTTCTTCGCTGCTACCGTCAGATAGCCGTCCTTGAAGTCAACATGGATCTCTTCTTTCTTGAAGCCCGGGAGATCAACATCCACTTCGTAGGTATTCTCCGTCTCACGGACATCGGTCTTCATCAGGTTCTTCGCATGCTTACCGTAAAGGGGATCTCTTCCTTCCTTCACCGGTGCAAACATATTGTTAAACTCGCGATCAAACACGTTCATCCAGTCATCCATATCATTATAATTATTCGTCCAAAGCATAGGCATTAACATAAGTCATTCCTCCTTTAATCGGGAAGTCTTCCCGGATCTTTCGATCCGTTTCTCTGTATCTTTTTCCTTCCCTCTTTTCGATTATTGTTATACTACTACTATAACAAGTAGTCAATATAGAATTATTGATTTCACAATTTCTTCACAAATAGCATACTCACTGGAAGATAGCCGAAGTTTTCCGCGTCCGATGTCTTTCCGAACATACACGTACTCAAAAACAGGACCGGAAAAGCATTTTTGCCTTCCCGGTCCTGTTTTTCCTCATTCTTCTTTTACAGATAAAGTTGCCTCTGTTCCGAAAGACTTAACGGATGGATTCTGCCTTTCACGCCTGCAGCATGCCAAAGCCACCGAACAGGAGGAGGAACAGACCCAGTCCGAACAGGATAACACGTCCTGCCGTCGGTGCCTTTCGTGACGCCAGCGCCAGCAAAAGCCCCAGCATCATCAGCAATAAGCCTCTTGTATTCACCTGCCGGTATCCTCCCCTCTGCTGACATAAACCCGCGGAATGCGCTTTGCGAGCTCACAGGCGAATTCGTAATTGAACCGTCCGGACACTCTGCCCAGCTCTTCCATCGTAATGGTTTCCTCTCCGTCCGTTCCGATCAGCGTCACCTTGTCGCCTTCCTTCACTTCCGGAAGGTCTGTGACATCAACCATGAACTGATCCATGCAGACCCGCCCGCAGATCGGAACCCGCTTCCCGCGGATCAGTACTTCACCCTTGTTCGAAAGTCCTCTCGCGTAACCATCGCCATAGCCCACCGGAATGGTTGCGAGCCGGGTCTTCCTTCCGGTCACAAACGTTCCGCCGTAGCTCACTGCCGTGCCCGCAGGAACTGTCTTCACATAAACGACATGAGAATACAGGGAAAGAAGAGGCTTCAGCGGCACAATATCCTTCGGCACTTCTTCGGACGGCCACAGACCGTAGAGCGTAATTCCCGCCCGGACCATATCAAGATTCGCCTCCGGAAAACGGATCAGGCCTGCGCTGTTGGAGCAATGCCGGATGGGGACGCGGTATCCCAGTTCCCTCTCGATCCGGTCACAGAATTCCGTGAATTCCCGAATCTGCCTCTTTGTGTTGTCCTCCGGCGTCTCATCCGCCCTGGAAAAGTGTGTGAAGATTCCCTCCCCCTCAATTCCGGGCGTCTCCAGTGCTTTTTTTACAAACGAAAGGCCGCTGTCATCGGGCCGCACTCCGATCCGTGACATTGCTGTGTCGACGGCAATATGAACGGCTGTCTTTTTGCCTGTCTTCTGCGCTGCCATGGACAGCTCTTCCAGCATATCCTCGCGGAAGCACGCAGGACGGATTCCATATTCGGAGAGCTCTTCATAGCAATACGGGAACACGTATCCGAGAATCAGAACCGGCTTTTGAATCCCTCCGCTGCGAAGCTCCATTGCCTCCTCAAAGGTGGCGACTGCATACCCCCACAGATAATCCAGCGGTTCCAGCTTTTCGGCAATGCGCAGTGCCCCGTGTCCGTATCCGTCCGTCTTGATGACCGCCGTCATCCTGGTTCCAGGCTTCAGATTCCGGTGCATCGCTTCCATATTGAAAAGGGCTGCGTCCAGATCAATCTCCGCCCAGACCCTGTCGTGATGTTCCGTTTCCGTAAAACTCATGCCGTTTTCACCGCCTCTTCCAGTGCCTTCAGGATTTCCTCCTCTTCTCCGTTCGCATAGCCGTCTACATGGGCAATTCTCTCATGCGTCACGCCGTCCACGCTTCCGATCTCCACAGTCTTCTGAATGAATTCCATCACCTTGCGGTCTGCCGGCTCTCCATCAATCTCCGTGTAAACCTTCCGGCCGGAGCACTCCTCGAGGGCTGCCGCGATTCCATAGGCGCCCCAGTTGGAGACGCTGGCCGTCACCAGAATATCCGTGCGGACTCTGCAGGGAACCAGTGACAGCTCCTTCTGAATGACATCCGCGAGATTCCCCATTCCGATTTCATTCCCGCCGTCGCCGACGCCAATTGTGGGAACGCGGACCGCTCCCTCCGGAGCATCCGGCCCCGCCAGCTCAAAGATCCGGTCCACCGGTGCCGTATGCTCCCGGATGCTGACGCCCCGCATATTCGCATAATCATCTTCTGTATTTTTCCCGCAGCGCTCAATGGAAATCATGCCGACCGGCTGGTACTTCTTTAATACGGCAAGGCAGGCTTCGTCATCCGCATCCATCGGAAGATATTCCGTCTCAATGTGCTCCGGCTCGAAAAAGCCCCTGCAGAAGGAATCGGTCACAATCACCGGGCGATAGCCGAGTGCCTGCAGTGCCTTCGCCACTACCATTGTTCCGGCAGGGCCGTCCGTCTCCGCATATCCCGCCACATAGAAGCCGGTAGCAAGAAGAACCGTTCCTTTCTCCCAGGACAGAATTTCCTGCGCCGCTGTCTCACAAAGCTTTGCCTCCTGGTGCTCTCTTAAAATGTGCATTCCCCGCTGCGTGTGCCGCAGTACAATATCATCAATTCCTTCCATCGTATCTGTTCTCTCTTTCTATAGATGCGCTGTGCCGGGCCTGATCCGCACACAATCTGCTTATTTACGCAATGACTTCCCTTATCGGTGCTACCGTGACACCTTCCGCCTCCAGTGCTGCACGGATTTTCTGTGAGAACAGCACTGCCTTCGGATTATCCCCATGCAGGCAGATGGAATCCGGAATGACCTCGATCTCTCTGCCGGTAATTGCCTTCACCTTATGGTTTTTTACCATGGAAACCACTCTGCGGATGGCTTCTTCCTCGTCGGTAATCACGGCTCCCTCCTTTGAGCGCGCCACCAGGGATCCGTCCTCTTCATAGGCCCGGTCCGCAAAGACCTCCCGTGCATAGGAAAGGCCCGCTCTCTTCGCGGCTTCGATCAGCTGGGAGCCCGAAAGGCCCAGCAGAATCAGGGACGGATCCACCTCACGGATTCCCTCGCAGATCGCATCTGCCATGACAGCATCCTTCCCTGCCATGTTATACATCGCGCCGTGCGGCTTCACATGCTGAAGCGGAACGCCTGCGGCTGTGCAGAATGCCTTCAATGCCCCCACCTGATACATCACCATTGCCTTCAGTTCCGCGGCGGACACCTTCATATTCCTCCGCCCGAACCCGACAAGATCCGGAAAACCGGGATGTGCGCCGACCGCCACACCGGCCGCCTTACATGCCGCTACGGTTTTCTCCATCACGACCGGATCCGATGCGTGAAA
>DAIMKA010000056.1:0-4233 GCA_036721955.1 Lachnospiraceae bacterium
TCCTTCTTTCCTTCATGACGTTTCTGGTTCTGTGGCAGGTTTTCACCCGCTATGTCCTGAACAATCCGGCGGCCTTCACGGAGGAGCTGGTCAAGGATTCCCTGATCTGGACCGGCTTCATCGGTGCAGCCTATGCGTTCTCCACGAGAGAGCACATGTCGCTGACCATCATCCGCGACAAGCTGACCGGCACACCGCACAAGATCCTGATGGTTGCCATTGATGCCCTGATTCTGGTACTGGCGGTCATGGTCATCACCATCGGCGGCTTTAAGCTGGCAATTTCCGCGAAGATGGAGTATTCGGCGCTTCTGGGAATTCCGAGAAGCCTGGTTTATTCCTGCGCACCGGTGTCCGGTATTTTCATTATCCTCGCACAGCTGATCAATCTTTTTGAAGACATTACCGGAGAAAAGGTGGATGCCGGTGAAGCGAAGGACGAGGCAAAAGGAGGCAATCAATGAGCATAGGAGTTACAACAGCGCTGCTGTTTATCGTTTTCGGCGTTCTGCTGTTCCTGGGAGTTCCGATCTCGGCCAGCATTATCATCTCTTCCATCGTGACGGTCATGTCCTCACTTTCCTGGGATCAGATCACCTTCATCACGATGCAGAAAATGAATTCCGGCGTGGAGAGCTTCTCGCTTCTCGCCATTCCGCTGTTCATCCTGGCGGGCAACATCATGAACAACGGCGGTATCGCCAGGAGACTGATCGCATTTGCACAGCTTTTCGTCGGTAAAATCCCCGGAAACCTTGCGCAGGCGAACATCCTCGGCAACATGCTCTTCGGTGCGCTTTCCGGATCCTCCGTTGCAGCGGCATCCGCAATGGGCGGCTGCATCAGCCCGTCTGAGAAGGATCAGGGCTATGATCCTGCATTCAGCGCGGCGGCCAACATCGCTTCCGCACCGACGGGACTTCTGATTCCGCCGACTTCGGCCTTCATCGTATATTCCACGGTCGCGGGCGGCGTGTCCATTTCGACTCTGTTCATGGCAGGATACGTTCCGGGAATTCTGATGGGTGTTGCCTGCATGGTGGTTGCATTCATCATGGCAAAGAAGGCCGGCATGAAGGCCACCGGACGCGATAAGGACAAGAGCGTCGGCAGGATCGTCTGGGATGCGGTTCCTTCGCTTCTTCTGATCATCATCGTAATCGGCGGTATTGTCTCCGGTATCTTCACGGCAACAGAGGGCGCAGGCGTTGCAGTTCTGTACTGCCTGATCCTGTCGATTATTTACAAGAGCCTGACACTGAAGGGCTTCATGAAGATTCTGCTGGATTCCGCCAAGACCTCCGGCATCATCCTGTTCCTGATTTCCGCTTCCTCCGCGATGAGCTTTGTCATGGCGTATGCGGGAATCCCGGCGGCAATCAGCAACGCGCTGATGAGCATCTCCAGCAACAAGTATGTCATCTTCCTGCTGATGAACGTCATCCTGATGGTAGTCGGCATGTTCATGGATATCACACCGGCCATCCTGATCTTCACTCCGATCTTCCTGCCGATCGCGCAGAGCCTCGGAATGAGCGACATCCAGTTCGGTGTCATGCTGATCTTCAACATGTGCCTCGGCAACATCACGCCGCCGGTCGGCTCCGTGCTGTTCGTCGGCTGCGGTATCGGCGATGTTTCCATCGAGAAGGTGACCCCGAAGCTGGTTCCGTACTTCATCGTACTGTTCGCAATGCTCCTTCTGGTGACCTATGTACCGGCGCTCTCTCTGGGCGTTCCCTCACTCATGGGCCTGATCAAATAAAAACAGATACAAGAGCTGCAATTACCAAAAGCTCCCCGGCGGATGAAACCGGGGAGCTTTGTGTTAATATACTATATGTTCAGCACATGAAGATTTCGAGGTGAAACGGCTGCTTGCAGCCATCTTTGCTCTGAAATCGCCATGTGGGCAAGGAGCGAAGCATGTATACTTTTTCGGGAAGAGTGCGGTTCAGTGAGACGGATCCCAACGGGGATCTGAAGATGGAATCGCTGATTGATTATTTTCAGGACTGCTCCACGTTCCAGTCCGAAGATCTCGGTGTCGGCGTGGAGTATCTCCAGAAGGATCACCTCGCCTGGCTGGTGAATTACTGGCAGCTGGACATTCTGGGACTGCCGCATCTGGGGGATTCCATTGTGGCGGGAACGTCGCCTTATGAAATCCGGGGCTTCATGGGCCTTCGCAATTTCATGCTGGAGACCGCAGACGGAAAACGGCTGGTGAATGCGAATTCCGTCTGGTCGCTGATCGATATGGACAAGGGCCTTCCCACGCGGGCCAATGAGGAGATTGTGGGGGCCTATGAACTCTTTCCGAAGTTTGACATGGAATACCTTCCCCGCAAGATCCGTGTGCCGAAGGAGGGGGGAGAGGAGAAGGAACCGATCCGGATTACGGAACAGTTCCTTGACAGCAATCATCATGTCAACAACGGGCAGTATGTGCGGCTTGCCATGGCATACGGACCGGAGAGCGCGAAAATCGCAAGACTCCGGGTGGAATATAAGAAACAGGCCTATCTGGGCGATGTCATTCTTCCGCGGGTGTATCCGGTGAATGAAGACTGCACCCTGATCGCGCTGAACAATGCCGTGGGAGAAACCTATGCGGCGGTAGAGATTACGAAAGGACGGAAATGACATGCTGAGAATCGGAGAAAAACAGACGCTGGTTGTGGAGAAGGCAGTGCCCATGGGCGTTTACCTGAAGGAGAAGGATGCCGGGGGGCAGCAGGACGGCAGTGAAGAGCATGTACTGCTTCCCCGCACGCAGGTTCCGGAGAAGGCAGCAGTCGGTGACGAAGTGGAGGTTTTTCTTTACAAGGATTCGGAGGACCGCCCGATTGCAACCAGAAAGGAGCCGAAGCTGACCCTGCATGAGGTCGGCTATCTGACGGTCAGGGACGTCGGAAGAATCGGCGCGTTTCTGGACTGGGGACTGGACAAGGACCTGCTCCTTCCGTTCCATGAACAGCCGCGGGATCAGAGAGTACAGAAGGGACAGAGCGTTCTCTGCGCCGTCTACCTGGACAAGAGCGGGCGGCTTGCGGCGACCATGAATGTGTATCCCTGGCTCTCTCAGGACAGCCCGTATCAGAAGGGCGATGAGGTCCATGGGACCGTCTATGAGACGAGCGAGAATTTCGGACGGTTTGTCGCCGTGGATGACCGGTATTCCGGACTGATCCCGAAGAAGGAGCTGGTGCGCGATCTGAAGGTAGGAGACAAGGTGACGGCAAGAGTCCGTCAGGTTCGTCCGGATGGAAAACTTGATCTGACACTCCGGGAGCCGATCGCGGATCAGATGAACACGGATGCACAGATTATCTGGAAGCGCATGCAGGAAAACGGCGGAAGCCTTCCGTTCACGGACAAGGCGGATCCGGAGCTGATCCGCAGCAGAATGCAGATGAGCAAGGCGCAGTTTAAGCGTGCCGTGGGGCATCTTCTCAAGGAGGGAAAGATTTCCATCGAAGAGGACGGCATTCATGCACGATAAATCAGCAGAGCTGTCGGCGAAGCGGGCGGGAAATCTGTTTTTCCTTCTTGTCGTGGTACAGATCGCGGGAGCGCTGGTGTATGGAATTGCCGGCTTTTTCCTGCCGGGACTCTATGAATTCGCGGTTTCTACGGTCTACAGTCAGGCGCTGATGCTGGTGCCGACGCTTCTTGCCGCTGCATGTTCGCATCTGGACCGGAGGAAGGTGTTCCCGCTCCGCCGTATCCGGCCGGTTCAGATTGTACTGGCGCTTTTGATGACAGTGGCGGCGTTTCCGCTTGGCAGTCTGCTGAATACCCTGTCGTCCCTTCCTGCGGGGAACACGGCAGAGCAGATGAGCGGAGAAATCGTCCGCAGCCCGATGTGGGAGATGGTGCTTCTGATCGGTCTGACCGGCCCGTTCTGCGAAGAACTGGTATTCCGAGGATATCTGTTCCAGAACCTGAAAAGGGGGAACCGGATGGTCACTGCGGCGGTTCTGTCCGGGCTTTTGTTCGGCCTGCTTCATCTGAATTTCAATCAGTTCGTCTATGCGGCAGGGCTGGGAATCCTGTTTGCTCTGGCAGCGGAGGCAGGAGGGAGCCTCTGGATTTCGGTGCTGATGCATCAGGCGTTCAATACCGCAGAGGTCTGGATGATGTATCTGCCGGGGAACAACGCACGGAGTGCGGGAGGGACTGCGGATCCGGCTGCCACGGGGACACTGGCGGGGACAGATGTGGTGAGAG
>DAIMKA010000056.1:4243-10020 GCA_036721955.1 Lachnospiraceae bacterium
AAACAGATGCGGAAAACCGCGTACCCGGAAAAGGAGAAGGAAAACTCGCGAGTACGGGGAAAAACAGCAAAAGTGCAGGAGAAAACGGCGGAACGTGTGAACGCGGAAGAAGATGTGCAGCCAGAAGAGCAGAAAGAAAACGGGGGAAAACGGCACTTTTCCGGTCCCGGAATCGCCGGAGTTCTGATTGCTGCGGCGTATATGATTGCTACGAGCCTGCTTCTTTGAACTGAACAGATTACACAAATCATTTCCTGCAGATTTATGGATTTTTTTGCGTCTGTGCTTTAGAATAATTCTTAATGGGGTTGTTACGGAAATGTTTCGCCGGACTTCCGGTCCGGGAAACGAATATCTGAGAAAGAGTGTGGGGGCATGATTTCAAATCAGGTTTTACAGAATACCATTGACGGGATCAAGGACATTTCGCATCTGGATGTCTGCGTGATGGATGCGGAGGGACACGAGGTCGTATCCACGCAGCCGGTGTTCCGGGAAGCGGCGGCAGCCATCCCGGATTTCGCGGTTTCCCCGGCGGATTCACAGTCGGCCGGGCCGTTCCAGTTTTTCAAGGTGTTTGATGAGAAGCAGCTGGAGTATATTCTGGTGGTGAATGGCAGCACGGACAGCACGCTCCTTGTCGGACGTATGGCTGCCTACCAGATTCAGGGACTTGTCGGTGCGTTCAAGGAGCACTATGACAAGGACAGCTTCATGAAGAACCTCCTGCTGGACAATCTCCTTCTGATCGACATCTATGAGCGTGCAAAGAAGCTGCACATTCAGGCGAACAGCCCGCGGGTGGTGATGCTGGTGGAGACGCAGCGCGACAAAAGTCATGACAAGGATGCGCTCATTATCCTGCAGGAGATGGCGGGAGCAGGCCCCGGCGATTTCGTGACGCAGGTGGATGAGAACAATGTTGTCATCATTCACAGTGCAGAGAGCGAATGTGCAGACGAGGCCATCCGGCGCTATGCGGAAGGACTTCTGGAATACCTTCAGGGAGCCGGTGTGCAGGATGCACGGATTGCGTACGGGACCGTGGTCGGAGAGCTGAAGGAGATCAGCCATTCCTACAAGGAAGCCAGGATGGCACTGGATGTATCGCGCATTTTCTTCGAGGAGAAGAATGTGATCGCCTACAACCAGCTCGGAATCGGAAGACTGATTTATCAGCTGCCCATTCCGCTGTGCCGGATGTTCATCCGCGAGATCTTCAAGGACAAGCGCCCGGATGAATTTGATGAAGAGACACTGACTACGATCAACAAGTTCTTCGAGAACAATCTGAATGTCTCGGAGACGTCGAGGCAGCTGTTCATCCACCGCAATACGCTGGTGTACCGTCTGGACAAGCTCCTCAAGAGCACGGGGCTGGACCTTCGCGTGTTCGAGGATGCGATTACCTTCAAGATCGCACTGATGGTTGTGAAGTATATGAAGTACATGGATCAGGAGAATCAGTAATTCATGAGAAGAAATTCGTACAGGCCCGCAGACGATGTGGTAATCTCCCTTCGGAATGTGAGCAAGCAGTATTCGAAGGATGCACCCGGTGTCATTGACGCCAATCTGGAGGTGCGGGAGGGTGAATTCGTATTCATCACGGGAGAGACCGGATCGGGCAAATCCACGCTGCTGAAGATGATTATGCGCCAGCTCCGGCCCACCGATGGCTCCATTGAGGTCCTCGGCTATGACCTGAACCGCATCCGTCACAGCAAAATATCCAAGTTCCGCCGCAATATCGGCATCGTGTTCCAGGACTTCCGCCTTTTAAAGGACCGTGATGTGTATGAAAATGTTGCATTCGCGCAGCGCATCCTGATGGTTCCGAAGAATCAGATGAAGCACAACGTCACGAGCGTTCTTCAGATGGTCGGCATGGCGGACAAATACAAGCGGCAGGTGACGCAGCTTTCCGGAGGAGAGCAGCAGCGTGTCGCACTCGCGCGCGCTCTTGTGAACAAGCCGCTTCTCCTTCTTGCCGATGAGCCTACCGGCAATCTGGATCAGGATACGGCCTGGGAGATCATGCAGCTGATTGACCGTGCGAACCGTGAGACCGGAACCACCGTTCTGGTTGTCACGCATGACCGCGGGATCGTGGACAGGATGCATAAGCGCGTGATTGAAATGAAGCGGGGCGAGATCATCAGTGATACGGCGCAGGAGGTCTATTCCGATTATGAGGAAGAGCAGTACGAGTATCAGGATGTAGATTCGGACGGGTACGATTATTATGAGGATTAGTAATATTTTTTATGCCATCGGGCAGAGCTTCCGGAACATGGGGAAGAACAAGGGCTACACCATCGCGTCCATCGCGACAATCTCTGCGTGCCTGTTCATGTTCGGCCTGTTTTTCTCGGTTCTGTTCAACCTGCGCTCCATCATGAATACTGCGGAGCAGGGCGTTTCGGTGACGGTGTTCTTTCAGGAGGGAACCACAGAGGATGAGATTCTCCAGCTGAAGGTTGCCGTGGAGGAGAGACCGGAGGTCTCCAAGGTGGAATATGTTTCGGCGGATCAGGCGTGGGAGAGCTTCGCACAGGATTATCTGCAGGGCTATACGGACGGCTTTACGGAGAATCCGCTGGCGGATTCGGCGAACCTGGAAATCTACCTGTCGGATGTATCGAAGCAGGCGGAACTGGTCAATTACCTGGAGGGCCTGGATCAGGTGCGCGAGGTCAACCGCTCGGAGCTGACGGCCGATACGCTCTCCGGTGCGAACACGCTGATCATGTACGCATCCATCGCGATTATTGTCATGCTCCTGGTGGTTTCGGTTTTCCTGATCAGCAACACGATTGCCATGGGCATTACCACACACTGGGAAGAGATTTCCATCATGAAATACATTGGCGCAACGGATCTGTTCGTCCGCGCTCCTTATGTGATTGAGGGTGTCATGATCGGACTGGTGGGGACCATCATCCCGCTGATTCTGATGTACTGGCTGTACAACAAGGCGGTTGAGATCATCACCGGAAAGTTCTCCATTCTGATGAACTTTATCCAGTTCCGCTCTGTCGGTGCGGTCTTTCATTATCTGCTTCCGGTTTCCCTTCTTCTGGGTGTCGGCATCGGATTTTTCGGAAGTATTATCACGGTAAGGAAGCATTTGCATGTCTGAGAAGAGAAAAGAAAAACGGCAGAAATCCGGCAAAATATTCAGGAAATACATCCGGCGGTGCGCAGTCAGCTGCGCACTGCTTTTTGGCTTTATAACGACAGCGCAGCCGCTCTCCTTTGCCGTGCAGGCAGATACGGTCACGGAGGCCTCCATCAAGGAAAAGGAAAACCAGATTGAGGAGGCTAAAAAGGAACGGCAGCAGGTTCAGAGCAGCATCAGCGATCTGAAGAACATGAAGGCCAGCCTGGAGAGCAAAAAAGCCGATCTGAACACCTATGTGACGCAGCTGGATTCCAAACTGACGCAGATTCAGCAGAACATTGACAGTCTGAAGCAGCAGATCGGAGACAAGGAAGCGGACATCACGAAGACCGAGGCGGAGCTTCAGAAGGCGGAGGACACGCAGCAGGAGCAGTATGAGAACATGAAGAAACGCTGCCAGTTCATCTACGAGAAGGGGGATACCTACATGATGGAGGTCCTCTTGAAATCAGCAAGCTTCGGCGATCTTCTGAACAAGGCGTATTACATTGAACAGCTCTCCAATTACGATCAGAATCTTCTGAGCCGCTACAAGGAGCAGACGAAGCTCGTTGCGGCAACCAAGGAGGCTCTGGAGGAGGAGAAACAGACACTGGACGACGAGAAGAAGGCAGTGGAGGAGGAAGAATCCAACATGACAGCCCTCATCTCGGAGAAGAAGCAGCAGATTGCGAGCACGGAGTCCGAAATTGCGGAGTCCGCGTCCACGATTGAGGAATATGAGGCTCAGATGAATCAGCAGACCTCGGCCATCGCGGCACTGGAAGCCTCTGTCGCGGCGGACAAGCAGACACTCGCCAATCAGCGCAAATACAGCGGCGGCGCCTTCACCTGGCCTGCCCCGTCCTATACGTATATTTCCTCGGAATTCGGCTATCGCGTGCACCCGATTTACGGAAGGACGATCTTCCACAGCGGACTGGATCTTGCGGCGCCGAGCGGTTCGCCGATTCTGGCCGCGGCAGACGGCGTGGTTGTGGCGGCCACCTATGAGTCCTCCATGGGCAACTATGTCATGATCAATCACGGCGACGGGTTGTATACGATTTACATGCATGCAAGCGCTTTGTATGTATCCGCCGGGCAGGAAGTCAGCGCCGGGCAGCAGATCGCGGCAGTCGGCAGCACCGGCAATTCGACGGGGCCGCATCTGCATTTCTCCGTGCGCCTGAACGGCTCCTACGTAAGCCCGTGGAATTACCTTGGAAAGTAGGTATGGACAATGGAAGAGAACAGAAAAGACGAAGACGGGAAACAGGAAGGAACCGAAAGGAAAAGAAGCAGACGCCGGGGCACCGGGCTCTTTCTCGGAGGCGCTGCCGCGGGAGCTCTTCTGATGGCGGCGGGACTGAATGCGTGGAGCGGCGGAATGCTGTTCTCAAAGGGAATCCTTTCCGGACAGACGGCTCAGAAGGTCAATGTTCTGAAGCAGCTCATTGACCAGCACTACTACAAGGCGGATGAGGTCACGGACGAGCAGCTGGAGGAAGGCATCTACAAGGGACTTCTGGAATCTCTGGATGATCCGTATTCGGTTTATTACACGCCGGATGAGGTGGAGAAGCTGAATGAGACCATCAGCGGAACCTATACCGGAATCGGCGCCTATGTCTCCCGGGATGCGTCCACGGGTTATCCCAAGATTGCCGGAGTGATTTCGGGAGCACCGGCGGAGAAGGCAGGGCTGCAGACAGACGACCTTCTCCTGGAGGCGGACGGAGAATCACTGCAGGACCTGGATCTGGATATGGCGGTCAGCAGGATTAAGGGAGAAAAGGGAACGACAGTTCATCTGACCATCAGCCGGGACGGGAAGAAGCAGGAAATGGACGTAACGCGGGATGAGGTTCACTCGGAGACGGCAGCGGGCAGAATGCTCGGGGACGGGATCGGGTATCTTCAGATTGCGGAATTTGATGATGTGACGCCGGATCAGTTTACGGAGGAGCTGGAAAAGCTGCAGGATCAGGGCATGAAGGGCCTGGTTCTGGATCTTCGCAATAATCCCGGCGGAACCGTGGATGCGGTGACCTCCATTGCGCAGTACCTGATCCCGGAAGGACTGGTGTTCTATATGCAGTATCCGGACGGCAGCCGCAAGGACTACAAGGCGGATGGGACAGACTGGATCAATCTTCCGATTGCGGTTCTGGTGAACGGCAACTCGGCGAGTGCCTCCGAGATCCTCTCCAGTGCCATTCAGGATTCCGGAGCAGGAACGATCATCGGCACGCAGACCTATGGGAAAGGCGTGGTGCAGACGGTCTATTCGCTGCAGGACGGTACAGAGGTGAAGCTGACGATTTCGGAATACTTTACCAGAAACGGGCATGAGATCAACAAGATCGGTGTGACGCCGGATCAGGAAGTGGAGTTTGATTCGAAGGAATACCGGAAATCCGGGACGGATAATCAGCTGGAAACGGCAGTCGAAACGATTAAGGAGAAAATTAAGTAATTGTAAAGCAAACAGAACCTGCGGCAGCAAAACAAAATATAGATCGGACGGAAGAGGGAAAATCCCCGCGGAGTGCAGGAAATCCAGCATTTCGCGGGGATTTCTCTGTACTGCGCAAGGAAAAAGCGGCAGGCG
>DAIMKA010000057.1:0-319 GCA_036721955.1 Lachnospiraceae bacterium
GGTATTATGACAATTTCCTGTATCTGTTCGCATTCCTTGCGCTCTCTGGCGAGTACCGGATTTATTGAGGAAAGTACGAGGGAAAGAAGGCAAGGAATGGAGCCGGAGGCGCGGCAGGGCAGGGAAGGCACCGAAAATACGGAGCGGGACAGAAATTCTATGGAAGAATCTGTGGCAGAGAATCCTGAGAATCTTCACGAGAAACAGGAAAACAAAAAGAGCGGGACAAAGAAGGAAGAGAGCGGGAGCATCCCGGAGTGGAAAAGCAGGCAGCGCCGGGAGGCTCTGGAAAAGCTGCGGCGGGAGCCCCGCGAGGACA
>DAIMKA010000057.1:344-9983 GCA_036721955.1 Lachnospiraceae bacterium
TGGGAGTGCATTGTGGCATTTGAGGGGTATCCGTTTCACACGGCGTCCGGCCTTCCGTTTGCCTATGCACTGAAAACCGGGCGAAACGGCCTGCCGACGAGGGAGCTCTGGATCAACCGGAGGGCGCAGTCGAAATCCCTCTCCTGGGGGTCCGTGCGGCTCGCCTACCGGAAGGCGGGAGAAATGACGGGAGAAGAGATCGGGCGACCCAAGGCACTCGGGGATATCCGGGGAATTTCCTATGTCTATCCGCTTCTGTGGAAATTCGGACTGATCCGGGTGCCGGAGGAGATCCGGGAGAAGATGCAGCCGGAAACTGCGTGCGCGGAACCGGGAGAATCCGCCGGATGAGCGGGTTTTGCCTCAGCAAGGTGTCAGCATGGATAAAATTCTGTCTTATACCCTGCGGCCGGAGGATCTGGAGCAGACGGCCGGGGGACTGGTCAATTTAATCTTGAAGAACTGCGTGCGCGTGACCGGGCATGAGATCAGCGCGGCGAAGTTTCTGGAGGACGGAATCACCTGTGACGGGAGGCTCGTGCATGTGTCCGAGAGGATTCTCCCGGGACAGACCATCCGCGTCCGCCTTCCGGAGGAGAAGGACGCAGGGAAGCTTGCCGCAACGCCGGGACGGATCCGGGTTCTCTACGAGGACGAGGACCTGATTGCGGTGGACAAGGCGGCGGGAGAGGTCGTGCATCCCTGCCCCGGCCATTACATGGACACGATTGCAAACCACCTGACTTGGTATCTGCAGAAGAAAAGCCGGCAGGATGATTCCACGGAATCCGGAAAATCCGGAACCTGCCGGATGGGGGGCGCGCAAGACCGTTCTGCAGAAGTGGAACGGCGGGGAAACGCCGCCTCTGAAAAAGACAGTGAGGAAGACACGCGGGAGGCAGATGCCTCGGGCCTCCGGATCATCGGACGGCTGGACAAGGAGACCTCCGGCGTTCTCGTCTTTGCAAGAAGCCGGGCTGCGGCCGCAAGGCTCCAGAGACAGCGCCAGGAAGGGACATTCGTCCGCACCTACCTCGCGGTCTGCGAAGGCGTGTTCGGAGAGAACGAGAAAAGCGGCGTCATCGACCGGGATATGGAGAAGGTGCCCGGAGTCCTCATGATGATGCGGACCTGCGCGCACGGAATGCGGGCGGTCACGCGCTATGAGGTTCTGGAGGAGAGGGAAGGGATCTCCCTCGTCCGGTTTCACATCGAGACCGGAAGGACCCACCAGATCCGGGTGCATATGGCGTCCATCGGGCATCCCCTGTGCGGGGATACCCTCTACGGGAAGGACACGGACATGCAGGGAGACCTCTCCCATGTCAAGTCCATGCCGGACGGCGAGCAGGAGGGGAGCCGCAGGGCCCTTCTTCATGCGGTGTCCGTGGAATGCAGGCAGCCGTTTACGGGGGAGAACATCCGGATTGTCTCGGCGCTTCCGCCGGACATCCGGTCACTTTTGTGTGGTAGTCCTTTATTGACATAAAGCGTCCGACCCATTACAATACGGTTTGTCTTTTTGACAAAGACAAATGTCTTTTTGCAGAGCTATGAAGGCAATGGCGCAGGAAAGAGGCGTCATTGTGATTTTTTTATAGCCAAAAATTTTTTATGGAAGAGAGGAAAGAAAGTTGGCTAAGTATGTTGTAAAACGTGTGCTGCTGGCGGTTGTTACCATGTTCCTCATCTGCTTCATCACCTTTTTTGCCATGAACGCGATCCCCGGCGGACCGTTCAACGGTGAGAAGGCGAAGTCTGAGGCAGTCATGCAGGCACTGAACGCCCGTTATGGTCTGGACAAACCCGTGGGGGAACAGTTCATCAATTATATGAAGAATCTTCTTCACGGAGATTTCGGCGTATCCCTGAAGACGGGACGCAGCATCTCCCAGACGATTTCCGAGTCGTTCCGCATCTCGGCCAAACTCGGCCTGATGGCAGTGCTCGTGGCACTGATTTTCGGCATCGTTCTCGGGTGCGTTGCGGCGCTGAACCGCAACAAGTGGCCGGATCACATCATTATTTTCTTCGTTACGCTCTTTACGGCAATGCCGAGCTTCGTGGCGGCGTCGTTCCTGCTCCTGGTGTTCTGCATCCAGCTGGGGTGGGTTCCCGTGTGGAGCACGAGCAATCCGAACTACATTCTGCCGGTCATTGCGCTGTCGCTCTCGCCGATGGCCTATATCACGCGTCTTACCAAGACGAGCATGCTGGACGTTCTGGGACAGGACTATGTGCGCACGGCGAAGGCCAAGGGCGTGCATCCGTGGAAGGTCATTTTCGTTCACTCGCTGCGCAACGCGCTGATTCCGGTCATCACTTATGTCGGACCCCTGATTGCCAGCATTTTGACCGGATCCCTCGTGGTTGAGAAGATCTTCACGATCGGCGGCCTCGGCTCCAAGTTCGTGGATTCCATCACCAACCGCGATTATCCGATGATCATGGGTACCACGATTTTCCTTGCGTTTATCATGATCGTCATGAACCTGGTCAGCGACCTTGTCTACAAGCTGGTCGATCCGAGAATCACGCTGGATTAAAGGGAGGAGAAACGAGATGGCACAGAATTACGAAATCCCTACACCGAAAAAAAGACTGCTCAGCCTTCAGATCGATCCGGCTAAGTTCGAAAAGGCAACCGACGAGGAGAAGAAGCAGCAGGACGTCATGGCGGAGTCCACGACGTTCTTCAAGGACGGCATGCGGCGCCTTCGGAAGAACCCGCTGGCCGTATTTTCCATCGTCGTCCTGCTCCTGATCATCCTGACAATGATCTTTGCCCCGCTCATCGTCCCCTACAGCTACGATGAGATCATCACCGTAGAGGGCGTCCGCGACAAGCAGGCCGCAAACCTCAAGCCTTTCGAGTACTCTGCCAAAGAGCAGGCGTACATGGAGAAGTACAACGTGAAGATCTTCCCGCACATTCTGGGAACCGATGAGCTCTGTCGTGATTACTTCATCCGCGTGGTCTACGGCACCCGGGTTTCCTTTATGGTCGGTATTTTCGCGGCGGTCATGGTCGCCGTGATCGGAACGATTTACGGAGCGATTTCCGGATACGCCGGGGGAAAAGTCGACCTGATCATGATGCGGATTGTGGATATCATCTATTCCCTTCCGGATCTTCTGATCATCATTCTCCTGTCGGTGGTATTCAAGGAGACGATGGACTTCTCGAAGATTCCGGTCCTCGGGAAGCTCGGAACGAACATGGTGTCCATGTTCATCGTCTTCGGTCTCCTGTACTGGGTCGGCATGGCGCGTCTCGTCCGCGGACAGATCCTGACGATCAAGCAGAATGAATATGTCCTCGCGGCGAAGTCCATGGGAGCCAGCTCCGGCAGAATCATCCGCCGCCACATTCTCCCGAACTGCCTGTCGGTCATCATCATCATGACCGCGCAGGAGATTCCGGCCGCAATTTTCACGGAGTCGTATCTGTCCTTCCTGGGACTGGGTGTTTCCCTTCCGATGCCGTCCCTCGGCTCTCTTGCCAACGCGGCGCGTTCCGGAATGCAGTCCTATCCGCTGAAGCTGGTGTTCCCGGCGGTTGCGATTATTCTGATCGTCCTGGCGTTCAACCTGCTGGGCGATGCGATGCGCGATGCGTTTGATCCCAAGCTGAAGAACTGAGGAGGAACCGGCAATGTCAGAAGAGAAAGTTATGGAAAATGTAAACAAGACCCCGGACGGGGGGGCGGCCGGACAGGAAGACTACGTTCTTCAGGTCAGGGACCTGCACACCTCGTTCTTTACGGAGTCCGGTGAGGTGAAGGCCGTCAACGGCGTCAGCTTCAACCTCGGCAGGGGGAAAATCCTCGGCGTGGTAGGAGAGTCCGGCTCCGGCAAATCCGTGACGGCGTACTCCATCATGCAGATCCTTGCGGATACCGGAAAGGTTGTAAAGGGAGAGATCCTTTACAACGGCAGAGATGTTCTGAAATTCAACAAGAAGGAGATGGATGAGTTCCGCGGAGACAAGTGCTCCATCATCTTCCAGGATCCCATGACCTCCCTGAACCCGACGTTCACCGTCGGCTGGCAGCTGCGGGAGGCTCTGCGGCTCCACACGCAGTACAAGTCGAAGTCCGCGGCGAACAAGCGCGCGATTGAGCTGCTGGAGATGGTCGGCGTCAATGAGCCGGCAAGCCGGATCAAGCAGTATCCGTTCGAGCTCTCCGGCGGTATGCGGCAGCGTGTGATGATCGCCATGGCGCTTGCCTGCGAGCCCGATATTCTGATCGCGGACGAGCCGACGACCGCACTGGATGTGACCATTCAGGCGCAGATTCTGGAGCTGATGAAGGATCTGCAGAAGAAGCTCGGCATGGCCATCATCCTGGTCACGCACGACCTCGGCGTCATTGCCTCCATGTGTGATGAGATCATCGTCATGTACGGCGGAAGAGTCTGCGAGAGAGGAACGGCCGATGATATTTTCTATCGTTCCCACCATGAATATACGAAGGGACTTCTCCGCTCCATCCCGGATGTCAGCAACATGAAGGAGAAGCTGGTTCCCATCGGAGGAACACCCATCAACATGCTGGCGATGCCCAAGGGCTGTGCCTTCTGTCCCCGCTGCGAGAACGCACTGAAGATCTGTCTGGATCAGGAGCCCGAAGAGCTGAAGATGCCCGACGGCCACTACGCGGCGTGCTGGCTCAACGTGAAAGAGGCCTATGAAGAGGAAAAGACCGAAGAGGAGGGAAAAGCATAATGGAAGAGAAGAAAAAAAGCGAATACCTCGTTGAGGTCAAAGACCTGAAGGAATACTTTCCGGTAAAAACAGGCTTTTTCAAGACAATCCCGCTGAAGGCGGTGGACGGCGTTTCCTTTAACATCAAGCCCGGAGAGACGCTGGGTCTCGTCGGAGAATCCGGCTGCGGCAAAACAACGGTCGGCCGGACCCTTCTTCGCCTCTACAAGCCGACGGGCGGCGAGTTTTATTTTGACGGCGAGCTTGTGACGGACAAGAACATCCACCCTCTGCGCAAGCAGATGCAGATGGTGTTCCAGGATCCGTACTCCTCCCTGAATCCCCGCATGACGGTCGAGGACATCATCGGAGAGCCGCTGGACATCCACAAGCTCTATACGTCCAGGGGAGAGCGGCACGACAAGATCATGCACCTGATGGAGCTGGTCGGACTGAATGCGGAGCACGCAACCCGCTACGCACACGAGTTCTCCGGCGGACAGAGACAGCGGATCGGCATTGCAAGAGCGCTTGCCGTGGATCCGAAGTTCATCGTCTGCGACGAGCCGGTCTCCGCGCTGGATGTTTCCATTCAGGCGCAGGTCATCAACATGTTCGAGGAGCTTCAGGAGAAGCTCGGCGTTGCCTATCTGTTCATCGCGCATGATCTTCTGGTGGTACATCATATTTCGAAGAGAATCGCGGTCATGTACCTCGGCAGAATCGTGGAGATCGCCGATGCCGATGAGCTGAACGAACACCCGATTCATCCGTACACGCTCTCGCTCCTGTCCGCGGTTCCGATCCCGGATCCGAAGACGGCAAGAGAGTCCAAGCGGATCGTCCTGGAGGGCGACATTCCGTCGCCGCTTCATATGCCGAGCGGATGCCCGTTCCGCACGCGCTGCCGCTACGCAACGGAGCAGTGCGCGAAGGAGTGCCCGGAGCTGACGGACCGCGGCAATGGCCATATGGTAGCCTGCTGGGTGAAGTGAGATTGCCTGGCCGCATGCAGGATCCGGAAGGAAACCGGTCTGTAGGCAGCCCGTTCCCTTCGGAATCCTGCATGTTGCTGGAAGAGATACATATTGACAATTGCAGGATTGCTCACTATTATTGACGAAAGTTTATTGATTTATGTTGATTTCAGATCAAACCGATCTGTTTTCAAACTTCCGGCATGCGCCGGGAGTCAATAAAAAATGGATGGAACGGATGAAATCCGTGCCATCTGAGATTCAAGAGGAGGAATTATGAAGAAGAGAGTTTTAGCCCTCGTACTTGCGGGTGTGACATCTGCAAGCCTGCTCGGCGGCTGCGGCAGTGCAGCTTCTGCTCCGACTTCCGCCAGCACGGAAGCCGCTGCTGAGGATACGACTGCGGCAGATACGGCCGACACGGAAGCCTCTGCTGACGCAGCAGAGACCAGCGATGATCCGGTTGCCATGGATTTTGAAGGCGCGGACAATCACGACTATGCACCGAAGTGGGATGAGTATGACAGCCTGATCGATGAGATCCGTCAGGATACCGATCTGGAAGACCGTGAGGCGAAGCTTCATCAGGCAGAGGATATGCTGATGGCTACCGGCGCGGTTCTCCCGATCTACTACTACAACGATCTGTATCTGGAGAACACCGACTGGTCCGGCGATTTTGCAACCGTATTCGGAACCAAGTACTTCATGTATGCGAAGAAGAACGGCCAGAACGCCGATGTCATGAAGATCAACCTGGCATCTGAGCCGGATCACCTGGATCCCGCTCTGAACAGCACCGTTGACGGCGCTGCCCTTGCGGCAAACTCCTTCGTAGGCCTTTATACCTATGATCCGAGTGATGCATCCACCATCATTCCGGCTCTTGCAGACGGCGATCCGGAGATTTCGGATGACGGACTTACCTACACCATCCACATGAAGAAGGATCTGAAGTGGTCCGACGGCTCCGAGCTGAATGCAAACGATATCGTTTATTCCTGGAACAGAGCAGTCGATCCGAACACGGCTTCCGACTACTCCTATCTGTTCTCCGTCATCAAGGGATACGGCGACGGATCTGATCCGCAGCTGGAACTCTCTGCTCCGGATGACTATACCGTACAGTTTACTCTGGCTGCTCCCTGCCCGTACATCATGAGCCTGATGGCATTCCCGGTATTCATGCCTGTTCAGAAGGCATGCGTCGAGAGCGCAGCAGACTGGCAGACCAACCCGGGTGCATGGGCATCTGAGGCAGGCTTTGTTTCCAACGGCGCCTTCGTTCTGAAGGAGTGGAAGCACAACGAGTCCATGGTTTATGTCAAGAACCCGAACTACTACGATGCGGACAACGTATCGGTAGACGAGCTTGACTTCATGCTCTCCGCAGACGACACTGCAATTCTCGCTGCTTATCAGGCAGGCGATATCGACTATGCCGATACCGTTCCGAACAACGAGATCCAGAACCTGAAGGACGGCGATGATTTCCACGTTATCCCGAACATGGGAACCTACTATGTCGGATTCAACGTAAACTCCTCGATGTTCGATGGCCTGACGGCAAACCAAGCAGCTCTGGAGCGCCGCGCTCTGGCGAAGCTTGTTGACCGCCAGTACATCATCGACACCATCGGCCAGACCGAGCAGGAGGCTGCAACCTCCTTCGTTCCTACCGGCATGAGCGATGGTCACGGCGGAATCTTCAAGCAGAACGACGATGCCTACACCTTCCCTTATGCGGATGACCTCGGCTACTACAGCAAGGATGTTGATGTGGACGGAGCCGTTGCCCTTCTGAAGGAGGCAGGCTTCAAGTTCAACGATGACAACACCCTGTCCGACGAGACCCCGATTCACATCACGTACCTGACCAACGAGGGAACCGGCCATGAGGCAATCGCACAGGCAATCCAGCAGGATCTGTCCGTGATCGGTGTCACCATGGACATCAACGTTGAGGACTGGCAGACCTTCCTGAACGATCGTAAGCAGGGCAACTTCGACGTAGCACGTGAGGGATGGCTCGCAGACTATGACGATCCGATCAACATGCTCGAGCTGTTCACTTCCGACTCCGGCAACAACGACTGCCAGCTTGGAAAATAAATCAGCACATGGAAATAGCAATGTGAATGGACTGCTTGCAGGCCAATTCACAATTGGTATTTCCATGTGGCCAGGCTGCGAAGCAGCCCTGACCACACTACATCGAGTATTTGCGAAGCAAATGCGAGATGGAGGTGCTGATGAATGACCGCGAGGCCATACTCGCATGAGATTGCTCGAATGAAAGCAAATTGCGGCCAGGCTGCGAAGCAGCTCGGACGAACCCCATCGAGGATTCGAGAGAATCCGAGATGGGGTTTGCTGATTTATGGCGCAAAGTTTTCATAGGATCACTCCATCCTGCATTTGCTTCGCAGATGCGGGATGGAGTTTTTGCGTAACAAAACAGCTTCTCCGTGGCTGTCCCGGTGCTATAATAATTCAATTATGAAAAAAGTTGATTTTGATCACGGAACCATCACACACAACATTCTCCAGACGGCTTTTCCGATGCTGGTGGCACAGGTGCTGAACCTTCTGTACAGCATTGTGGACCGCGTATACATCGGGCGGATTCCCGAGGAAGGGACAGAGGCCCTCGGAGCCGTAGGGCTGTGCTTTCCGGTGATTATTCTGGTGACAGGCTTCACCAATATGTTCGGCCTTGGCGGGGCGCCGCTTTTCTCCATGGCACTCGGGGAGCAGAAGCGGGAGAAGGCAGGAAGAATCCAGAATACGGCACTGCGGCTCCTGATTCTGGCCGGTGTGGCGATCCTCTTCTGCGGAGAGGTCTGGGGCGGCCCGATCCTCCGCCTGTTCGGTGCAACATCAGGTGAGCTTCCCATGGCCCTTTCGTACCTCCGGATTTATCTGGTCGGGACGGTCTTTATCATGGTTTCCACAGGAATGAACGCCTACATCAACGCGCAGGGCTTTCCGGTGATCGGGATGCTGTCGGTGACGATCGGTGCGCTTTCCAACCTGATTCTGGATCCGGTCTTTATGTTCGGACTGCATCTGGGAGTTCGCGGTGCGGCGGCGGCAACGGTGATTGCGCAGTTCCTGTCCTTCCTTTTTACACTTTCCTTTCTGCTGGGGAAGAAGAACGAGATTCCGGTCCGGCTGGCGTGGGATTTCCCCTATGCCGGTGAGATCGTGAGCCTTGGCCTGGCGCCGTTTATCATGCAGGTGACGAATTCTCTGGTGCAGATCGTGTGCAACAGCGTATTGATGCAGTACGGCGGAGCTCTGTATGTCTCTGTCATGACGATCGTTTCCTCCGTGCGCTCCATTCTGGATGTCCCGGTGATGGCGATTACGGACGGGGCCTCTCCGGCCATCAGCTACAATTACGGAGCGGCAAGACCCCGGAATGTGCGGAAGGCGGTCCGTGTCATGATGCTGCTGGCGCTTCCCTACACCATTGCGGTATGGGGGCTGGTCCTGCTGGCGCCGGAGGCATTCGTCCGGATTTTCAGCGGAGATGCGCGGCTCCTTGCACCGGCATCGCGGGCGCTCCATCTGTATTTCTTCGCTTTCGTATTCCAGTCCTTTCAGTACAGCGGACAGACGGTATTCAAGGCGCTGAACAAGAAGGGAAAAGCCATCTTTTTCTCCCTTTTCCGGAAGGTGATTCTGGTGGTACCGCTGACACTCCTCCTCCCGCGTCTCGCAGGACTGGGGACGGACGGCGTGTTTATGGCGGAGCCGGTTTCCAACGTGGTGGGAGGA
The DNA here is from genome assembly GCA_036721955.1 of Lachnospiraceae bacterium. Classification (GTDB taxonomy): domain Bacteria; phylum Bacillota; class Clostridia; order Lachnospirales; family Lachnospiraceae; genus CAG-791. The sequence continues at coordinate 9,813 of DAIMKA010000057.1, forward strand.
CTTGCCTGCTTTGTGACGATGCTGGCGACGGTCCTGCCGGAGCTTACGCGCATGGAAGCAAAGTCACGGCAGAATGAGCGGTTGCGGCATAAGTGACGGCAGAGTAAAATAGAATAGTTGGTTTAGCTTTTGGACAGGAGTGGAATCTAAAGGGAGGACAGACAAAGTGGC